>CALUQA010000094.1 GCA_944322775.1 uncultured Elusimicrobiales bacterium | reverse complement strand
CTTTGATGGTGCCCGTTTTGGCCGCCGCGGGAAAAGTAAAATGCAGCGGGGAGTTTAGGCCAAAGGCGTCGGCGCGGGCCGCATTGTCGGAAAGAATATCCGTTATCACATAACTCACGTCTGCGGGCAGGGCCTGTTTGCGCTCCACGCGTTTTATTAAATAAGGCTCCGTGGCAAACACCACAGGCCGCACCTGGCCGCCGCGCGCCAAAGCGGCATAGGCATTGGCCAGTTCCAAAAGCGTCACTTCCCCCCCGCCCAAGGCTATGCCCAGGCCGTAAAATTCCGGTGCTTTATTTAAAGAAACAAACCCCAAATCATGCAATAAATTTAATATGCGGGCCGCACCCAGCGGCTCGGCCGCTTTGACCACGGGAATATTGTACGAACACGCCAACGCCCTCCGCACCGACACGCCGCCGTGGAACGTTTCGTCGTAATTACGCGGGCGGAAGCCCCCTTCAAAGAAGGTGTCTTCGTCCTGCAAAATGCTGGCCGCACTTAAGCCGTTTTGCAAAGCCAGCGCATACACAAACGGTTTTAACGAAGAACCCGGCTGGCGCAATGCCGTTGCCCCGTCCACCTGGCCGCTGTGCTGCTCGTCATAAAAATCGGCCGAGCCCACATAAGCCAACACGCCACCCGTTTGATTGTCCAGCACCACCACGGCGGCATTGGTAACGTTGTTGTCGGTCAGTTTGTTTAAATGGTTTTGCACGGCCTTTTCGGCATACAGTTGCAAATCTTTATCCAGCGTGGTGTGCACCCGGGAAGCCTGCGGGGCCATTTCATACACTTTGCGCGCAAAATGCGGAGCCGAAAAGGGCCGCTCCCCGGGGCGCAGGCCCAACGGTTCTTGCATGGCCAAATCGTATTGTTCTTCGGTAATGGCGCCCGTGTCCAACATGGCTTGCAGCACCCGTCCGCGGCGCAAAAGCGCCCCTTTGGGGTTTTTAAGCGGGTTTAAGCGCGAAGGGGACTGTATCAGCCCCGCCAGCAAAGCCGCCTGTGCCAAAGACACGTCGGAAGCCGGCACGCCAAAATAAAATTTGGCCGCCGCCTGCACGCCCTGCGTCAGGTTACCCAGTTCCAGCGAGTTAAAATATTCCTGCAAAATTTCTTCTTTGCTTTTTTGGCGTTCCAGTTTGACGGCGTCCCACGCCTCTAGCATTTTTCCCCACAGGCTTTTGCTTCTGGGCGTGCGCAAACGCGCCACCTGCTGCGTAATGGTGGACGCGCCAGACACCACCCCGCCGCGCGTTAGGTTTTGATAGGCCGCACGCAGCACGGCACGCCAGTCCACCCCAAAGTGGCTGTAAAAGCGGCGGTCTTCGGCGGCTACGGCAGCCAGCACCAGCCAAGGGGACACTTCGGAAAGGGTAATGGGTTCGCTGTAGGTGTCCCGCTCGGACAAAAAGGAACGCAAAGGCCGCCCCTGCCGGTCAAAAAGCTGCACCGAAGCGGCGCTTGAGGGCGTGTTTATCGGCGCTGGTTCCGCCTTTTTGGGCACGGAAAGCGCTTCCCCATCCAGCGGACGGGGAAGCAGCAAAAAGAGCAAACAAAAGCAGAACAGCGTTTTTTTCATTACGGTTTAATGACCGCGCGCGTGGTGGCATTGCGCCCGAAAACAGCCGGGTCATACATTTGGCTGGCCCACAGGCTAGGGTAAGCAAATTCCCCTTCCACGCTGGCCTGCACCAAATAGGAATATTCATGCTCGCCGGCGGACAGATAGTCGGCAAACACGGTAATGCGGTCGTCATATTTTTCGTCGCGCGTAAAACCGCCCCACTCGGCATTGTTCAACAAATCGGCCTGGGCTTGGCTTTCGGTAGCCAAGGACGTGTTGACGATTTCAAACCCGGCCGGGATAAAATCTTCCAGCACGACAAACGAAGCCGACGCCGTGCTGCGGGTTTTAAGCGTCACTTTATAGCGCGCGCCTTCTTTAAACTCCGTCACGGCATTGCCCTGCAAATCCGTAATCTGGCGGGACACTTCAAACCCGGCGTTAACCGTGTCCGTATAAGCGGCCGGGGCATAGGTTTGCCACAGCGTATAATACAGCGTGCCGGCGCCGTTTTTGCTAAAGAGCATGCGCGCCTGCGGCCCGCTTTGATACACCTGCGCAAACGGCCAAGAACCCTGTTGGGGTTTCAAGAAGCGGCCTTTAAAGTAAGCGTCCATAACGGTTTTGCCGTTTAACGCCACACTGGCCGAGAAGTCCGGCTCCGTCGCTTCTTTAAGCGTATAATAGGCGTTTAAGGCAGACATTACCGCCGCGTTGGCGCTGGTGTTAATCCAGTGGCCTTCTTTGCCCAGCTGGTCGGTCAGCCATTTGACGGCTTGATACGGGCGGGGCAAATAATCCCCCACCACCAGCAAAGCTTCCATGGAAAGGGCCGTCACTTTTACGTCGGTCATGTGCAGCCACGGCTGGCCTCCGTCCACGGAAAAGTGCACCGTCTGCGCACCGTATTGGGCGCGGTTGAGCAGCTCTTGGGCCAGTTTCATTTTGATATCGGCCCCTTTGTCCAGCTGATTGGCCGCCAGCAATAAGTAAGCCTGCGCCGACGCGCTTAAGCTGTTGCGCTTGGCATAGAGGTTATTAAACTGCCCGTCCATTTTCTGCCCGTATAAAGACAGCACCAGCACCGCATAGGCGCGCACGGTTTCGTCTTCCGCGGCGGAATACGGATAGGCGCGGCGTTGGTTCTTTTGCCCAAACACGCCCGTCAGCCAGGTGACGGCTTTTTGCAAAGCGCTGTCATTTACTTTATAGCCTTCCTGCTTGGCGCGGTAGGCCGTTTCCAGCGCGTAGGCGGTTACATAGGGGTCCGGCAAGGCCCCGGGCCAATAGGCAAAGCCGCCGTCGTCGCTTTGGTACTGGGTCATTTCGTCCAAAATCTGCTGGGTTTGCTGTTTGTAAGCGGTCAGGTCGCCCAGGCCAAAGTCTTCTATCATTTTGGCCCCTTCAATAACCGGGCGGATTTTGGACATTTTTTGTTCCAAACAATCGTACGGATACGTCAGCAAATACACCATGCCGCCGCGCAAGTTAATCAACGCCGTAGAAGCCAGCGTGGCCGCCGCGCGGGCGGGCACATTTTCGTTGACGGAAGCGGGTTTTTCAAGCAATTGCTCTTCGGCCGCGTCCGTGGCGGAATAAAGGGCCAGGGTTTGCTGTTTTTCCACATCGGCCACGGTCAAGGTGCTCACAACGCCGTCGCTTTCTTTGCCGGCTTGCGCCGCAAAAGAAACTTCCGCCGTGCCGTTTTCCACGGCTTCACAATCCCAGGTCACCAATTTGGCCGCCCCTTTGGCCACATTTACTTTTTGCTCGCCGCCGTTTAAGCGCACGGCCCCCGTGGCGCGGGCGGTAAGGGTTAAGGCGCCCGTTTCGTCTTCGTAATTATACACCACGGCCCCGCATTTAAATTTATCTCCCACGCGGGCAAAGCGCGGCATTTTGGGGGTGACCATCAAAGGCAGGGAGGCTTTTACATCCGCTTCGCCGCCGCCAAACTCTTT
>CALUQA010000093.1 GCA_944322775.1 uncultured Elusimicrobiales bacterium | reverse complement strand
TTAGGTGCTAAAGGATAAAAAGGCAATAAAAAAAGGTGCGGGCGGGAATCGAACCCGCGAATATGAGTTTTGCAGACTCACGCCTTACCACTTGGCCCCCGCACCGACAAATTTTGGGTAAAGATATTATAGCAAAAAAAAGCATTTTCTAAAAGAAAAGGCATTTGCCCGTCGGGGATATATGTTTTTGGGGCTTTTAAAAATTAGGTCTTGAAAAATAGATAAATCTGTTTTATACTCTGTGTAAGGGAGCACCAATTAGAGAACCTGTTTTAGGGTTATGCCCCGTAAAAGGGCTTCGGGCTCCCCTTTTCTTTTTTTCCTGAACATCCGCCTTTATGGGGGGCGGATGTTTTTTTGTGTAAACTCTATACCAAACGCCCGCGATTTTGTATAATAAATAAAAGTTCTGCTCTTTCTTCTGTTTGTAATTGCGCCCAGCGGAGTAATGCCGCTTTTGCAAAAAGTATATTTTTTGTATAATATAGCAGATGTCTTTTTGCGGGCGTAGTTCAATGGTAGAACGTCAGCCTTCCAAGCTGGTCACGTGGGTTCGATTCCCATCGCCCGCTTTTAAAAATACGGAACTTTCCGTAGCAACGATTTAAGGCGCCGTGTAAACGGATACCGCCAAATGCTGGGGTAGCTCAGCTGGTAGAGCATCTCCATGGTAAGGAGAAGGTCGTGGGTTCGATTCCCATCCCCAGCTTTTTTTGAAACAACTAAACAATGGAAGTACCGCAGTAAACTCAAAACAGGAGAACTAATCAAATGGCAAAGGAAAAATTTTCGCGTAACAAACCGCACGTGAACGTTGGTACGATTGGTCACGTGGACCATGGTAAGACGACGTTGACGACGGCCATTACGAAAGTATTGGCCAAAGAAGGCAAAGCCAAAGCAATGGCCTACACGGACATTGCCAAAGGCGGTGTGGTGCGTGACGCTTCTAAGATTGTGACGGTAGCCGTATCTCACGTAGAATATGAAACGGACAAACGCCACTATGCACACATTGACTGCCCGGGACACGCCGATTACATTAAGAACATGATCACGGGTGCCGCGCAGATGGACGGTGCAATTTTGGTGGTCTCTGCCGTAGACGGCCCGATGCCGCAGACGCGCGAACACGTGCTGTTGGCCAAACAGGTAAACGTACCCAAATTGGTAGTTTTCCTGAACAAAGTAGATTTGGTAGATGATCCGGAATTGTTGGACTTGGTGGAAATGGAAATCCGCGAACTGTTGTCCAAATATGATTTTGACGGTGACAACACGCCGATTATCCGCGGTTCTGCTTTGAAAGCCATTGAAGGCGATCAGAGCGAACTGGGTGAACCTTCCATTCACCGCTTGATGGACGCTTTGGATACGTGGATTCCTGAGCCGAAACGCGACACGGACAAGCCGTTCTTGATGGCCGTGGAAGACGTGTTCTCTATTACGGGCCGCGGAACGGTGGCGACTGGTAGAATTGAACGCGGCAAGGTGCACGTGGGCGATCCGTTGGAAATCATTGGTTTCCGCGACAATTTGAGCACGGTAGCTACGGGTATTGAAATGTTCCGCAAACTGCTGGACGAAGGTATCGCAGGCGACAACGTGGGTATTTTGTTGCGCGGTATTGAAAAGAACCAGGTAGAACGCGGACAGGTGTTGGCGGCTCCGAAATCCATTACGCCGCACAAACACTTTATGGGCCAGGTATACATCTTGAAGAAAGAAGAAGGCGGACGTCATACTCCGTTAACGCCGGGATATAAACCGCAGTTCTATTTGAGAACGACGGACGTGACTGGCGAGCTGAACTTCAAACAAGAGATGATCATGCCGGGCGACAACGCCGAAATTGAAGTGAAGTTGATTACGCCTGTGGCTATGGAAGAAGGGTTGCGCTTTGCAATCCGCGAAGGTGGCCATACGGTAGGCGCCGGCGTAGTAACCAAAATTATTGAGTAGTAAAATTGTTTAGTTCACTGTTACAGGGACATTGCTTCGTCAATGTCCCTGTAGATATCATAGAGTGAACCATTTATTTTAAGGAAAACGAAGATGGCAACACACGAAAGAATCACCATTGCGCTCTCTTGCACGACCTGCAAGAACAAAAACTATTACCAAGTGCGCGGTAAAAAGAAAGACTACAAACTGGAAGTTAACAAGTTTTGCAAAAAGTGCGGTAAAAGCACCCTGCACAAAGAAACGAAAGCCTAATTTCGGGGGAGCGTCGGTTAACTGGTAAACCACCGGTCTCCAAAACCGGGACTGAAGGTTCGAGTCCTTCCGCTCCTGCCAGTTTTATGCAAGGATTATTTGAATATGAATAAAGCAATTGATTTCCTCAAGCAATGCGTGTCCGAGCTGAAAAAATCCACTTGGCTCAGCCGCCGGGAAGTAGCCCAGTCCACGGTACTCGTGGCCATTGTGGTGGCTTTGACGGCTGCCTACGTGAGCATTATTGACTTCGGCCTGACCAAAGTGCTGGGGTTGTTCGTAGGGGGACGCTAATGGCTGAAGAAAAGAATTGGTACGTCGTCCATACCCAAACAGGGCATGAAGACAAAGTCCGCGAAAAGATTTTGCTGCAAGTGGATATCCAAGGCTTTGGCGACCGCGTGTTTAACGTGCTCGTCCCTACCGAAGAAGTGGTAGAAGTAAAACAAAACAAAAAAATCCTTCGCAAACGCAAATTTTTCCCTGGTTATGTGTTGGTGCAAATGTGCATGACCAGCGAGTCTTATTGGTTTATCCGCAACATTTCCGGCGTGACCGGATTTTTGGGTGACCCGACCCCGGTGCCCCTGCCGGAAGAAGAAATTGCCGGCATTGTGGAGCTGACCGAAGAAGGCGGCAAACCCAAACACGTCGTCACCTTTGAGCGCGGCGAAAGCGTGCGCATCACCGAAGGGCCGTTTAAGCACTTTATCGGTGTGGTGGAAGAAGTTAACGAACAAAAGAATAAACTAAAAGTGATGGTTACGGTGTTTGACCGTGCCACCCCGGTGGAAGTTGACTTCTTGCAAGTAGAGAAAAACTGATTTTTCGGGCCCGCGCAAGGCGCGGGCTGTTGCTTAGCAGTAAAAATTATGGAGTAAAAAATGGCAAAAGAGAAAAAAATTAAAGGTTACATCAAACTGCAAATCCCTGCAGGCGCGGCCAATCCGGCACCTCCGGTGGGTCCTGCCTTGGGTCAGCATGGTGTAAACATCATGGAGTTCTGCAAACAGTTCAACGCCAAAACGGCGAAACTGGAAAAAGGTATTAAGATCCCGGTAGTCATCACTGTGTATGAAGACCGCTCTTTTACCTTCATCACCAAGATGCCGCCTATGGCTGTGCTCATCATCAAAAAGCTGGGCTTGGCTAAAGGCTCCGGCACTCCGCACAAAGACAAAGTGGGCAAGATTACCCAAAAACAGTGCGAAGAAATTGCCGCTGAAAAACTGCCCGACCTGAACACCAAAGACATTAAACAGGCCGCCGAAATGGTAAAAGGCACCGCCCGCAGCATGGGTGTGGACATAGTAAAATAAATTTAAAGGTTAAGGGAGGGCGTAAGCCCGCTATTACCTTAAGGAGTTTTAACGATGGGAAAAAGAATGGAAGCCGCCAAAAAAGCGTTTGATGCTGAAAAGCTGTATACGTTTGAAGAAGCGGCGCAAATCGTAAAAGACAATGCCAAAGCTAAATTTGACGAAACCGTCGAATTGCATGTCAGCTTGGGCATTGACACCAAAAAAGCCGACCAGCAGGTGCGCACCACCGTGGTGTTGCCCAACGGTAACGGCAAAACCAAACGCATTGCCGTAATCGCCAAAGGCGAAAAAGCGCAGGAAGCTCAAAAAGCCGGCGCCGACAAAGTGGGTGCGGAAGATATCGTGGAAGAAGTAATCAAAGGCAAAATTGATTTTGACGTTTTGGTTGCTACTCCCGATACGATGAAAGAATTGGCCAAAGCGGCCAAAATCTTGGGCCCCCGCGGCTTGATGCCGAACCCGAAAAGCGGTACGGTAACGTTTGATTTGGCTAAAACGATTGCCGAACTGAAAGCCGGCCGTGTGGAATTTAAGGCCGACACGTACGGTATTGTGCATACGATTATTGGCAAGGCTTCTTTTGACGCGGCCAAATTGGCGGAAAACGCCAAAGCCGTGTTGGACACCATCCTGCGTGTGAAACCGAGCACCTCTAAAGGGATCTATTTGAAGAGCATCACGATGAGCTCTACGATGGGCCCCGGTGTTCACGTAAGCACCAGCAAATAAGCACTCTTTTGCCAACACAAAATCCCGCCTAAACAGGCGGGATTTTTTTGTGCCATTTGTGGGCAGGTTTGGCTATTGCTGCCCGTCTAAAAGTCATTTTTTTAGGGCCCAGATAAAAAATGGGTCTAAAGACTCTGGTCATAGGCGTACTTGTTTGGAATAATAAAGAAAACACCTTACGCCAACTATGAAAAAACTGACACTTATTTTAATTGCTGTTTTACTGGCGGTTGCGCCTTGTTTTGCTCAAGCAGATTTTGAACAAGCCAAAGCGCAGCTGCAGCAGGATCATGACGCTTTGGTAAAAACAGCCGGCGTAGTGGTCGGTTCTGCCGCGGCAGTGGGCTTGGTGGGGTATGTGGTTAACCGCGCGTTATACACGCCTATCAATTTGGTTGAGATGACGGCCCGCTTGGCCGCCCCTACAAAAGCAAATTCCAAAAGTGCTCAGTATTTGATGCGCGAAAAGAGTAAGTTGCAAAGGGAAGCCTCTGCTCTTTCCCGCGTGGCGGCCATGGCCAAACAACGCCAGCAGGAGTTGGCCCCCAAAGGTCCGTTTTATAACAGGGAATATCTGCCTGCCAAAAAATATCAACGCCTGACGCGGGAGAATGAAATTTTAGAAAAAGTTTTTCAAGATAAATATGAAGCTTTTAACCATCGTTTCCATATGTATAAAGCTGACTATAAAGAATTTCTGCGTACAGGAAAAATAAAAAGAATAGAAGCCCCTATAGTTAAGATTATCCAGCAAGAAACAGCCCAGGTGGAAAAACAACTTTTACGACGTGGAGGGAAAGCCTTGCCGCTGGTTATATTGTTGGTATGGGCCACCTCTTCAGACTTGTCTGCCCAAGAAGTTTCTATGGCAAGACGCATGGGGGAACAGCCGGCCTTGTTGTTGTCACTGACGGCAGAAGAAGAAAATAAAATTAAAAACAATGCCGTTTTAACTCAAATTTATATACAAACCGCACAAGAAATCCATCAATTGCTTTCTTTATCTGCAGAACAATGGCAAACTTTGGCGCAAGAACATTGCGGCAAAGACTTTGCCGCCAAACAGCTGCCTTTGCTTCGCCAAGAATTAATAAAAGCCTTGGCGAAATAAATGGCTCTTCCGTGTTGTGTCCTGCTTACATATTGCAGATTTAAATTTAAGTATAATAATAGTATGAAAAAGTTGCTTGCCTTTCTTTTTTTATGTGCCTGTCTGTGCCCCCTTTTTGCCGAAGTCGGTGTGCTTTCTATAAGCAGTGACGATGTTCACAGTAAAAAAGAAGATTTTTGGCATACTTTTGAATATTATGTGATTAATCCTTATGGAAGCACAGGCAAATGCCAAGCTACCCGCATTGGGAAAAAATGGTTTGCTACTGCTGCGCATTGCGTCTATTTTCTATGCCAAAAAGGTTGCACCATTAGAATGGATTTAATGGACCAACCTTACTCTATCTTTAGTACGGTCAAACATTCAACAGACAACCCAATTGTTTTTATACCTGCGGAGTATGCCTCTGTTGATGCCTCTGCCCATGATTTTGCCTTATTAAATATTGATTTAGACAAAGCGGAGTCGTATTATTACAAACGTGGCAGCGGAGAAAAAGACAAAAACATGTTTGTATCGCAAACCGTCTTTAATCGTTTTTTGCAACGCAACAAGCAGGCTAGACAAGAATACTATAGCCTTTTACGTCCGATATTCCCGCCGTTATTGTTTGTAAAAAACGAAACTTTTCGTCTAAATAGAACAATTTCGGTTATTTCTATTTTTCAAGGCGTACGGCAAATCCTGCAAGACACAGGTCCTGTAGACTATGTAAAAGACATTCACCTTGCCTACACGCCTAATTTTGGGGTCAAAAAAGGAATGAGCGGTTCTGGCGTGATGGCCAATACCGGAGAGCTGGTTGGTATTGTTTCAGGTTACTTAAATATATCCTTTGGAAAAGCAAAATCACAGCAATATTTAATGTTTTCTGTGTTTGATGAAGCCAATGCCCACTTTATGGAAGAAGTGATGGGGAGTGATTATTATAAATTAGACAGAAAAGAAGCCTCGGAAGGCTTTATGATACCCAGCCCGGCAAACCATGAGGATATTATTAACGGCGTGCGTGCAGTGGCAAGTGTGCCGTATGTGATGCCCAATTAATCGTTTTACTTTGTAAAATAAACCCCCCGGCAAAACCGGGGGGTTTAAATTAATCTTCCGTCTTGCTTTTGCGCCGTGCCGCGCGTTTGGCCAAGCGTTCGGCCTTAGTTTCGCGGCGTTTATAGCCGGCATGTTCGGGGTTTTCGGCCGCTTCTTTGTCCAGCGTGCCGTTCCACTCAAACTCTCTGCCGCCGGCAATCAGCGGGTCGCCGTCTTGCACGCCGGCTTTAAGCAGGGCTTTTTCCAGCCCTATTTTTTTAAATATCCCGCGCAAACGGCCCACGGCTTCGGGCTGGGTGAAGTTGGTCATGGCGATAAACTCGTCAATCTTCTTGCCCGTAATGTGAATGACGCCTTCTTCGTCGCGGTCAATGACAAAAATAGGTTCCACTTTGTGCACCACCGCTTGCGGCGCTTCGGTTTGCACCACCGGTACCGGCGTGACGGACAGAATTTTAACCACTTCGTCCAGCACCTGTTTAACGCCTTGGCCCGTGGCGGCCGACATCAGCATAACGGGGCATTTCTTGTATTTCTTTTTAATTTGCTCATACGCCTTTTGGGCAGAGGGCAAATCGGCCTTATTTACCGCAATAATGCGCGGTTTTTTGGCCAGGTCTTTATCAAATTGTTTCAGTTCCTGCTCAATCACTTTGACGGACTGCACCGCGTCCATGCCGTCAAAACCGTCGGGGTCCACCAAATGCAAAAGCACGCGGGTGCGTTCAATATGTTTTAAAAATTGGTGTCCCAGGCCCTTGCCTTCGCTGGCGCCTTCAATAATGCCCGGAATATCTGCCGTAGCAAAAGACATGCCTTTGTGCATGGTAATGCCCAAATTGGGGTTTAAGGTGGTGAAGGGATAGTCCGCAATTTTGGGCCGCGCACTGGAAATGGCCGTCAAAAACGTGCTTTTGCCTGCATTGGGGAAGCCCACCAACCCCAGGTCGGCCAGCACTTTAAGCTCCAAAATCAGCGTTACTTCTTCGCCGGGTTGGCCCAGTTCGGCCATGTGCGGGCAGGTGTTGTTGCGGGTTTTAAAGGATTGATTGCCGCGTCCGCCGTTGCCGCCGCGGGCCACCAGCAGCTGCTGGCCTTGCTTGGTAATATCGCCCAGCAGTTGCCCGTCTTTATAAATCAGCGTGCCCAGCGGAACGTGAATGATCTTGTCTTCCCCGCCGCGGCCGGTTTTGTTATACGTGCCGCCCTTTTCGCCGTTTTGGGCTTCAATATGCGGGTTATAGGCCAGTTCCAAAAGGGTGGTCAGGTTGCTTTCGCCCTGTATAATTACGTCGCCGCCCTTGCCGCCGCAGCCGCCGTTGGGGCCGCCGAATTCAATAAATTTTTCGCGGCGGAAAGACATACAACCGTCGCCGCCTTTGCCGGCGGTAACGTAAATTTTAACACGGTCTAAAAAACTTCCTGATTGCATAATAAATCCTTTTAGTTGGCTTGCTCTGTTTCTTTAAGCAGCCGTTTGGACAAAGCCCTCTTGGCTTTGCTGCGCGCCCGTTTTGCTTTTTTACGCGCGGCCGTTTTGGTGGTGGTATACACCCACTCGTCTTGTTTAACGGGTAAATCTTTATCTTTCATATTTTAGCAAAAGCCTGCCTGTTTGGTTTAAAGCTTTGGCCGCCGCGGATAAAAAAAGCGGCGGGCTTGAGACCCGCCGCTGCAAAAACCTTAGAACTTATTTGGTTTCCGTTTTTTTGGCTTTGGCCGGCGCTTTTTTAGCGGCCGGTTTAGCAGCCTTCGGGGCCGGCTTTTTGGCGGCTGCGGCTTTTTTGGCCGGGGCTTTTTTGGTTTCCGCCGTTTCTTTGGGATAGACGGAAATCTGTTTTTTGCCTCTGTAAGCCCATTCGAACGTTACGATGCCGTCCACGCGGGCAAAAAGGCTGTCGTTGCTGGCGCGGGTCACGTTGGTGCCCGGCAGGAACTTCGTGCCTTTCTGGCGGACGATAATTTCACCGGCGCGGACGAACTGGGAGCCAAAGCGTTTAACGCCTAAGCGTTGGCCGTGGCTGTCTCTTCCGTTGGAGGAAGAACCTTGTGCTTTAGTGTGTGCCATAGTTTATCCTCTCTGTCCAGTTATCCGAGCGTAATGTCGGTGATTTTAATTTGCGTTAAATCCTGTCTGTGACCGCGGGTTCTTTCGTACCCTTTTTTCGGTCTTCTTTTGATATCCAGGATTTTGGGACCTCTCAAATGTTTGACCACTTGAGCGGTGACCTTGGCGTTTTTATTCGCCTTGGTATCTGC
>CALUQA010000092.1 GCA_944322775.1 uncultured Elusimicrobiales bacterium | reverse complement strand
CGTTTCTAAAAATATTGAAGACAGCGAAGCCCGCCATAAATTAAACGTAATCATGCAGGAACTGGCCGAAAAACATTTAAACGGCATGGGCTGCATTGTGCGCACCGAAGCCGAAGAAGCCACCAAGGAAGAGTTGGAACGCGAGGTCAAATATCTCTACCGCCAGTGGCAAAGCATTTTAAAGAAATTTGAAACCCTGCCTGCCCCGGCCCTGCTGCACGAAGATATGGACGCGGTGCTGCAGGTGGCGCGCGACGTGCTGAGCGAAAATGCCGAAGTGTATTTGTTGGACAATAAAAACGACTATGAACGGGTGCTGGACTTTGTAAAAAAGAACTCGCCCGAACTGGCCGACCGCGTGAAACTTTACAAAGGCAAAACGCCTATTTTTGAAGCCTACGGCATTGAGCCGGAAATTGACAATTTGCGCAAAATCAAATTGCCGCTGCCCAATGGCGGAAGTATCATTATCCAGGAAGCGGAATCTTTGTGCGCCATTGACGTAAACACCGGCAAATTTACCGGCAACAAATCGCAGGAAGAAACCGTCACGCAAACCAATATTGAAGCCGCACAGGAAATTGCCCACCAGCTGCGTTTGCGTAACATCGGCGGCATTATCGTGATTGACTTTATTGATATGCGCAAGGCTTCCAGCCGCCACCGCGTGGTGGAAGCGCTGGCCAATGCCGTGCGCGGGGACCGCGCCAAAATCCGCATTTTGCCCATCACCCGCTTGGGGTTAGTGGAAATGACGCGCGAACGCAAGCGCGAAAGCACGGGCAGCTTTATCAGCGAAGAATGCCCGCAGTGCCATGGTTCGGGCCGCGTGCTGTCGGCCGAGAGCATGCGCATCAAAATCCAGCGCGAAATTTATGATTTGACCAACGGCCGCCCCGGCGGCAACCTGCGTGTGGTGCTGCACCCGGTGTTGGCCGAGTCCATCAAACAAAAGCAAGCCGATATTGAAGAAAATATCCACCGCTCGCTTAAAATCCAGTCCGACCCGCAGTTGGCGTGGGAAGACTACAAAATCGTTTTGGAATAACGGAGTCCGCGCGGCCGTGTGCCGCGCGGTTTTTTGCTTGCTTATGAAAAAGGCTTTTCTTGCTTTGTTGGCTTGTTTGCTCTTTCCGTGTTCGGCGTTGCATGCACAGGGAAAAACGGACATTTATATCCTGGGGAAAGATAAAGGCTCCGTTTCTTCCATGCAGGCCAACGGCATTACGCTTTTGGACGCCCGCGCCACGACCAAAAAATTGGGCGGCAGTGTGGAACTTTATGCCGCGGCCAAGCAAATTAAAGTGGCCTTCCCGGGTATGTATGCCATTTTAAGCGCGCCGCTGGCTGAAGCCATTGTGAATGCCCAAACGGTCAAACTGCCTGCCGAGGTGGTGGCTTCCGGCAGCCGCATTTATGTGCCGGCGCAGTTTTTTATGCTGCCACAGGTGCAAAAAGCGCTGGACAGGCAAATCACCTTTGAAAACAATGCCCTGGTGGTAGAGAAAAACTTTACCCTGGCCTTTACTGACAAAGAACAAAAGCCTTCGTATGACCGCCTGCGTTTTTTCCGCAAAGGCAATATTTCTTTTACGTCCAAACAGAAAAACAAACACACGGTGGAAGTGGTGTTCCCTTCCGTGGTGCTTAAGCGCAACACCAGCCTGCGTTTGAAAGACGATTTTATCCGTTCTTTTACCCTCAGCCAGCGCGGCAAAGACGCCGTGCTAAAGGTTATCTTGGGCAAAAACGGCAAAAATTGGCGTTTTACCGAAGAAAACGGTGAACTGGTGTTTGCCTGTGCAGAGAAGACTTTGCCGGCGGTTTCTTCCGCTTCGTCTCCTGCCGTCGCGACGGAAGCACCCGGCGAGCGTGAGGACATGACGCCGTCCATTTTTGCCGATGCCGAAGAAGACGCCAAGGCTTCTGTCCCCGTTATCAAGCCGGCCCCTCAGCCGGTCATGAAATCGGGCGAGCCGGTCCTGACGGCCAAACGCAAATTGCGCATTGTCATAGACCCGGGCCACGGCGGCAAAGACCCCGGCGCCACGCGCCGCGGCAGCTCGCAGGAAAAAGCGTTAAATTTAACCGTGTCCAAGCACTTGTACAACTATCTCAAAGACCAAGGCTTTGAAGTAAAAATGACGCGTGACAAAGACGTGTTCGTCACCCTGGCCGGCCGCAGCAAAATGGCCAATGACTTTAAGGCCGATTTGTTTATTTCCGTGCATACCAACGCCGCCAAACGCGCCGCCGCCAACGGCTTTGAGGTGTATTTCCGTTCCGACAAAGCCACCGACGCCGAAGCCGCCGAAGTGGCCGCCTTTGAAAACGAAGCCTTGCAGTATGAAGAAGCCCATTACAGCTTTGTGGACATGTTGCTGGAGTCCATGGCCAAAAACGAGTTTATGAACGAAAGCTCCAAATTGGCCGGCCATATTCGCAACTATGTATATAAAGAGCCGGGCATTGGCATAGCCGTACGGCAGAACAATGCCATTCGTCAGGCTAACTTCTATGTGCTGCGCGGCGTAAAGTCCCCGGCCGTGCTGGTGGAAATGGGCTATATCAGCAGTTCCAAAGACCGCGCCCGCCTTAATAACAAGGCCGCCCAAAAACGTATGGGGCAGGGCATAGGCAAGGGGATCGTGTCTTATTTGAAGGCGGAAGGCAAGATAAGCAAATAAGCGGTTTTGCCCTGCTGTTGCCTATAAGTTTTGAAGCAGATAAAACCCCGGGTTTTGCCCGGGGTTTTGTTATTGGTACAAAGGCTCGGCTTGTTCTTTATTCATGGCTATTCTTCTGTCGTGCCATTCATTTTGCGGATAAGTATCGGTCGTTTCTACTGCGTGGCCGCTTTTGCAGAACCAATCCGGCGAATTTGTCTGCGGGTGTTGTGTGTCCCAAGAGAAAGCTTTTTTCACGGTTTGTATTAATAAATCCTTGTTTGCAAAAAATTTCCGTGCTTCTGAATTTTTAGCGTAGAGTTGCATGGAGGGTTGCAAAAATTCCATATCCAATATGGTTAAATATTGCCCTACATATGGGTCTTTGCATAAGGCCTGGTCGGCTGTAGAGCGAATACGGCCGGCACTTGCCCAAAAGAAAAATTCTTCGGCCGGAGCCTGTAAGTTGGCCATACGGTATGCCATAGCATACAGATAAATAGGGTCATAATCTGCCAGATTTTCTTTTAACCAATCGGTTACGTCTTTGTCTTTGTTGGTCATGATAATGCGCAAGGCAAGCTGTTGGTTTGTATCCACCGTGTCAAAAGCCGTGATATTGCCATTTTTGGTCATTTGCATCTGCCCCTGATAAGGGCTATTCAAAGCAGCCTTTAATGCACTTAAAGACGGGGAATCGGCGGAGTTTGTTTGCCCAGGCGCAGCTTGTGGGGTTGCAGCGGCCGGGGGTTGCGTGGAGAAAGCAGGCGTTTCTGTTGAAACGGCGACTTGGGTGCCTTGCTTTTTTTGCCATAAGAAAACTAATAAAAACAAAATAATTATAAGTAAAGCAAAAACGAAAAATTTTTTCATAAAGGCTTTCCTCAGTAATAAAAGATTCTATTATTATACATTTAAATAATTTGAAACATAGTAAATTAAAAAACGCTAATGTGCCAAAGAGAAGCAAAACAGAAGAAAAGTACAAATTGTTACAATATAGCTATGCGGTATTACCTTTCTCTTTTTTCCATTTTCTTTAAAATCGGCCTTTTTACATTGGGCGGCGGTTATGCCATGCTGCCTTTGATAGAGGCGGAAATTGTGACCAAAAGAAATTGGATAGACAAAAAAGAGTTCTTGGATTTAACCGCCCTAGCCCAGTCCGCTCCCGGGGTACTGGCCGTCAATATGGCCGTATTTGTGGGCTATAAACTGCGCCGTATGCGCGGGGCGTTGGTGTGCACGCTGGGGGCGGTGCTGCCGTCTTTTCTCATCATTTTAGCCATTGCTCTTTTCTTTCATAATTTCCGCCAGAACCCCGTGGTGGAAAGTATCTTTAAAGGCATTCGCCCCGCGGTGGTGGCGTTGATTGCCGTTCCGGTGTTTACGCTGGCGCGCGCGGCAGGCATTACGTGGAAGAGCGTTTGGTTCCCCGTATTGTGCGCCGCGGCGGTGTGGCTGGGTAAAATTTCCCCTGCGTATATCGTGCTTGTGGCGGGGCTTGGCGGCTGGCTTTTTTGCCGGGGGGAAAGCAAATGATTTACTGGCAGATTTTTAAAACCTTTCTTAAAATCGGCCTCTTTAATTTTGGCGGCGGATACCCGATGATTTCGTTTATCCAAAACGAAGTGGTGTTTAAACACGCCTGGCTGGGCACGGCCGAATTTACAGACATTGTGGCCATCAGCCAAATGACGCCCGGCCCCGTGGGTATTAATATGGCCACCTACGCGGGTTATGCCGCGGCCCACAGCGTGTGGGGGGCGGCGGTCGCCACGCTGGCGGTATGTTTGCCTTCGCTGGTTATTATGATTGTGCTGACGCGCTATTTTTTAAAACACCGCCAAAACGCTTCCGTCAAAGCCGTTTTTAAGGGCCTGCGCCCCGCCATTGTCGGGCTGATTGCCGCGGCCGCTTTGGTGCTTGCCAACGGGGAAAACTTCCCCGATTGGAAAAGTGTGGTTATTTTTGCCTTGTCGTTTTTGCTCGTTTTTCGCTTTAAATTTAATCCTATCCGTCTTATCCTGCTGGCGGGCGTGGCCGGCTGGCTTATCTATTAATTCCTTATTTTAGTTTATGTGGGCTCCTTTGCGTTATTGCATGTAAAGGGATTTTTATCATGCCGGCAAAAATCTGAAATTGGTTTTTTAGAAGAAGCCCTCTTGAAAGTTAGGCAAAACTAAAAATATTTGTTAGTTATACCTAACTTTTGCTATAATCTTTATGTGAGGAGAAAACCAAACATGAAAAACAGCCTTAACATGCTTTTGTTTGTGTCGTTGTTATTTAGCGCTTCTTTTGCCTGGGCCTCCACCGTGCAGGAAAAAGCCAACGCCGTGGCCGCCCAAAGCCAAAAAGAAGCCCTCGCCGCGCAAAAAGCCAGCAACTGGGGGGGATATACGCTTAACACCACCTGGCAGCGTTGCGAAATGTATGTTTCCCGCAGCCGCGGCAACGGCAAGCGGGTTCGCGTGAGCAAACCGTGGACCTGTGAAGACGTAACCACTTCTTGCGGTGCCGTGGTGCAGGAAGGAAAAGTGTTTGCTTCCGCCGCATGTTTTTATGCTCCGGTAAAGGGCGAACAGAAAATCAGCCTTAAACAGGCGGTTTTGTCTTCCGCCACAGAAAACAAACCGCAGGTGTTAAAACAGTTTTTGGGCAAAGTAAAAGATTTTGTGGTTTTTGCGTTGCCTTAACGCAAAAGAGTCATGGGGTAAATCGGTGCAGATGTGTGCAAACACATGGGGAACTGCACTACAAATGGGAATAATACGCCGCACTCATTTCGGGTGCGGCGTTTTTATTGTCTTGTGGAAGAGCGGTTTATTTTTGTTACAATAGCACGTAAACACAAAGGAGGAAACATGAAATATATAGGGTTACTGATTTTGCTGTTTTGTGCAGCGGGCATGCAGGCGGCTTCCTTGCCGGTGCTGGAGCTGCTGCCGCCAGACAAAACGCGCGGCACGGCCGTCATGCAGGCGCTGGCGGACCGTAAATCCACGCGGGAATTTGCGCCTGAAAAACTTTCCCTGCGGGACCTGTCGGACCTGCTTTGGGCCGCCAACGGCGTCAACCGCCCGGACGGCAAACGCACTGCGCCTTCCGCCTTAAACCGCCAGGACATAGAAGTCTACGCCGCGTTTGAAGAAGGCGTGTACCGCTATAATGCTTCTGCACATATGCTTTTGCCGGTGGCCGCGCAGGACGTGCGCCCTGTCAAAGAAGCACCCGTGGTGCTTTTGCTGGTGGCAAAGGAAGACACCGCCTACGCGCCGATAGACGCGGGGATTGTGTCGCAAAATATTTATTTGTTTTGCGCGGGCGTGGGGCTGGCCACCGTCACGCGCGGCTCTATGGACGCGGAAGCCCTGGCCAAAGCGCTTAAGCTGGGCAAAGGACAAAAAGTAATTTTAAACCAGCCCGTGGGATATTTTAAAAACAAACCCGCCGATAAAAAGCCGCAAATACCTGTTCAAGAAAAAGAAGAAAATACGCCTTCCAAATAAAACAAACGTTAAAAAACCGCCGGTCTGCAAACCGGCGATTTTTTGCTGATTAAATTAATTTTCTTTGGGTGTTTGTTCTGCCTGCGGCTGTGTTCCCGTTTGTGCTTGCGCTTCTTGCGGCGCAGGCACTTGTTCGGCGGCAGGTGCGGCATTGTCTGCCTGCGGCGTATATTTCAGGTCCAGCGCGGCAAACACGGCCCCGCGGTTGTCGTTAAGCCAGCGGCGGTGGGCTTTATAGTCGGGGCAATACTGCGCCACCAACTGCCAATATTCCGCGCCATGGTTCATGTGCACCAGGTGCGAAAGTTCATGCACAATTAAATAGTCCCGTATGGCCGTGGGCATTTTGATGATGTGATAGGTATAATTGATATTCTTTTTGGCCGAGCAACTGGCCCAGAGCGATTGTTGATTTTTAATGGTAATGTTGTTGTATTGCACGCCCATTTTTTGCGCCCATTCGGCCGTTTTGGCTTTCAGCACTTCGTTGGCTTTGTTTCTAAGCCACTGGTCGGCCAGGGCATTGGCGTCTGCCTGCGGGGCTTGCAAATAAATATCAAAAGCGCTGCCGTTGAAATCCACCCCTTCTTCCTGGTCGGGGGTTACATGAATGCGCGCGGGATAGAGTTTGCCTTCATAAAGGATTTTGCCCGCTTCGGTTTCGGCATTTTCGGTCGGGCCGCCAAACACTTCCGGCAGCTCTTTTTTAAGCCGCTCAATAAAAAGTTTTACGTCGCTGATGACGGTTTGCGTATCGCTCATACAAGTATTATATCAATTTGCCCTGCCCGGCGCGGGGGCGCGGGACCAAAGCCCTTGTTTAAAACGGAAGAATATTTTATACAATAGTGCTATATTTGGAGGAAACCGTGACCCAAGACAACCTCAAAAAAACCCCGCTCTGCGCCGCCTGTCAAGCCGCCGGAGCAAAGATGGTGGATTTCCACGGGTGGCTTTTGCCCGTACAGTTTGAAAGCATTTTGGCTGAACACAAGGCCGTGCGCGAAGGCGCCGGCATGTTTGACGTGTCACACATGGGCCAGGTGTTTGTGGAAGGCCAAGACGCCTGGGCCTTTTTGCAATACGTAAACACCAATAATATTAAAAATACGCCCGGGGCCGGCACGTATTCCCACATCGTAAACGAAAAAGGCTGCATTATTGACGACGCGATTTCCTTTTGTTTAACGCCCGAAAAATTTTTGGTGGTGGTCAATGCCGCCTGTGTGGATACCGACGTGGCTTGGTTTAAAAAGCATGCCGCCAAATTTAACGTCACCGTGACAGACGACAGCGCCCATTGGGGCATGATTGCCTTGCAGGGCCCCCGTGCCTTGGCGCATGCGGCCAAGCTGATAGAGGGCGTGCAGGATATGGCGCGCTTTACCATTAAAGAAATTACCCTTTTTGGGGCACCCGCCTATGTGACGCGCACCGGCTACACCGGTGAAGACGGGGTGGAAATTATGGCCAGCCCCGAAGCTATCGTTAAAGTGTGGGACGCACTGCTTAAAGCGGGCGTCAAACCCTGTGGCTTGGGCGCGCGCGACGTGCTGCGCCTGGAAGCGGGATACCTGCTTAACGGCACAGATGCCGACGGAAGCCAAACCCCCTATGAGGCCGCCTGCGGATGGGTGGTAAAATTAAATAAAGAAGATTTTATCGGCAAAGAAGCCTTGGCCGCGCAAAAAGCCGCCGGGCTTAAGCGCCGCCTGACGGGCTTTGTGCTCACAGGGGCAGGCGTGCCGCGCGGCGGGTGCAAAGTGTTTAAAAACGGGGCCGAGGTGGGCGTGCTGACCAGCGGCACCTATTCCCCGCTTTTTAAAGGCATTGCCGTGGGCTATGCCGATACGGATTTGGAAGATGCAGCGGAAGTGGAAATAGAAGTGCACGGCCGCAGAATACCGGCCAAGAAAGTAAAAACACCGTTTTATAAAAATCGGGTATAACATTTAGTCAAAGGAGAATTTTATGCACAACGCAGAAAACAGCAAATATGCCAAAACCCACGAATGGGCCCATATGGAAGGCGACATTGCCACCGTGGGCATCAGCGACCACGCCCAGCAGGAAGTCGGCGATATCGTGTTTGTGGATTTGCCCAAAGTGGGCCAACAGGTCACCGCGGGGCAGAACTGCTGCGTGATTGAGTCCGTCAAATCCGCCAGCGAAATTTATGCCCCCGTCAGCGGCGAAGTGGTGGAAGTCAACGAAGCTTTAAAAACCGACCCCGGCTTGGTCAACCGCGAAGCCCACGGCAACGGCTGGCTGTTCAAAATCAAATCCACGGCTCCGGCCGAATATGAAGCCCTGATGGATTTGAGCGCCTACAAACAAACCATCGGTCAGTAATTTGCTTTTATCCCCCGCCCTGCGGCGGGGGATTTTTAACCAGAGGACTTTTATGTTTATTCCCCATACTCCCGAAGATAAAAAAGAAATGCTGCAAAAAATAGGCGTTTCCTGCGTGCAGGATTTGTTTGCCCAAATCCCGCAGGACGTGCGCTATCCGGCGCTTCATTTGCCGCCCGCCTTGGACGAAAACGCCCTTACGGCCCATTTTCATGAACTGGCCGGCAAAAACAAACCCCTTTTAAATTTTATCGGTGCCGGCTGTGAAGAACATTTTATTCCCGCCGCGGTCAATGCGCTTAGCTCGCGCGGGGAATTTTTAACCGCCTATACGCCCTACCAGGCCGAAGCCAGCCAGGGCACCCTGCAAACCATTTACGAATTTCAAAGCTGCATTTGCGAACTGTTTGACATGGACGTGTGCAGCGCTTCCCATTACGACGGCGCCACCGCCTTGGCCGAAGCCTGCGCCGCCGCCTTGCGTGTGAACAACAAAACCAAAATTTTGTATTCCGCCGGTTTGCACCCGCATTATAAAGAAGTGCTTAAAACCTATTTAAAACACACCCCTAATTTAAAATTGGAAGAAGTGCCCCTTAAAAACGGCACGGTGGACTTGAACGCGCTGAAAGAAAAACTGACGGCGGACGTTTCCTGCTTTGCCGTGGCGGGGCCGAACTTTTTGGGCCAGTTGGAACCGCTGGAAGACATCAGCGCGCTGGTGCACGGGGCGGGGGCTTTGCTGGTGTCGGTAGCCAAACCCTTGGCGCTTGGCGTGCTGCATACGCCGGGCCAATACGGGGCCGACTTTGCCGTGGCCGAAGGGCAGCCTTTGGGCAACGCCATGAGTTTCGGCGGGCCGGGGCTGGGCATTTTTACCTGCAAAAAAGAATATGTCCGCCAGGTGCCGGGGCGCATTGTGGGCATTGCCAAAGACAAAGAAGGCAAACGCTCTTTTGTGCTTACCTTGCAGGCGCGCGAGCAGCATATCCGCCGCGAACGGGCCGCTTCCAACATTTGCTCCAACCAAGCCTTGTGCGCGCTGAACGCGGTGATTTATTTGACGCTTTTGGGCTACGCCGGCTTGCGCGAAGTGGCGGAGCTGAATTTGGAAAAAGCCCACACCTTAAAAAACTTATTGGTGGCCGACGGGCATAAATTAAAATTTGACGGCCTTTTCTTTAACGAGTTTGTGCTGGAGTTAAACACTCCGGCCAAGCAAGTCATTAAAAAACTGGCCAAAAAAGGCATAGCTGCCGGCTTTGACCTAGGCCGCGTAAACAAAGACTGGCAAAACTGCCTGCTGGTATGCGTGACGGAAACCAAAACGCAGGCCGATTTGGAAAAATACGTGCAGGCCATGAGGGGGTTTTAATATGCAGGAAATTATCAAACAAAATGCCTTAAGCATAGAAAAATCCCGCCCGGGCCGCCGCGGCGTTCGGTTTGAAAAACCGCAAAACACGCCGGACCAATATGTGCCGGCGCGCTATTTGCGCAGCCACAGCCCGCGCCTGCCGCAAATGAGTGAGCTGGACGTGGTGCGTCATTTTACCAACCTTTCCCGCCAGAACTATTGCTTGGACAGTCACTTCTATCCGTTGGGCTCCTGCACCATGAAGTATAACCCCAAAGCCTACGATGTGCTCAGCGTTTTGGAACCGTTGGCCAAAGCCCATCCGTTCGCGCCCGAAGACGCCGTACAGGGCACGCTGGAAATTTTATACAACCTGCAGGAAATGCTTAAAGAGATTACGGGCCTTGCCGCGTTTACGTTGCAGCCGGCGGCCGGCGCCCAAGGGGAGCTGACGGGCATTTTGACCGCGCGTGCTTATTTTGACGCAAAGAAAGACAAAAAACGCACCGAAGTCATCGTGCCGGACACCGCCCACGGCACCAACCCCGCTACGTCGCACATGGCAGGCTACACGGTGGTAAACATCAAGTCCGGCCCCGACGGCTGCGTGGACAAAGAAGCGCTTAAAAACGCCTTGTCGGAAAGAACGGCCGTGGTCATGCTGACCGTGCCCAATACGGTGGGGCTTTTTGAAAAAGACATTCGCGAAATTGCCGATATGGTGCATGCGGCCGGCGCATTGTTTTATATGGACGGGGCCAATTTTAACGCGCTGATAGGCGTCGTTAAACCGGCCGATTTGGGCGCCGATTTAATGCACTTAAACCTGCACAAAACCTTTGCCGCCCCGCATGGCGGCGGGGGGCCGGGGTCCGGGCCGGTGGGAGCAACGGAAAAGCTGGCTCCGTTTTTGCCCAAACCCTTGGTGGAAAAGAAAAACGGCAAATATGTGTTAAACGAAAAATTGCCCAAAAGCCTGGGCCGCATGAAGGCTTTTTACGGCAATATTGCCGTTTGCGTGCGGGCCTATTGCTTCTTGCGCCAGTACGACGCGGCCACGCTGAAAGAAGTGGCCGAAAACGCCGTGCTTAACGCCAATTATGTGCGGGTGTGCTTAAAAGACTGTTTCCCCGCGTTTTTTGACGTGCCCTGCATGCACGAATGCGTGCTGACGCTTAATAAAGAAAAAATGAACGGCGTACGCACGGCCGACATTGCCAAACGCCTGCTTGACTATGGCTTTTACGCGCCGACCATTTATTTCCCGCTTATC
>CALUQA010000091.1 GCA_944322775.1 uncultured Elusimicrobiales bacterium | reverse complement strand
ACCCTTTATGAAGGCATACCGCATTTGTATGACCCCAAAACCTCGTGCGACGACGTCAATGTGGTGACCGACGCGCAAGGGGCCGTAAAATCCCTGCAAATGCTGGTGAAAGTGATGGAAAAACGCCTTAAAATTATGGAATTGGCCAAGGTGAAAAACATTGAAGGCTACAATGCCTGGGCCGAGAAAAAAGGCGAAGAAAAAATGTTTTACATCGTGGTCGTCATTGATGAAATGGCCGACCTTATGCTGCAAACCCGCGCCGCGATTGAAGACTCTATTCAGCGTTTGGCCCAAATGGCCCGCGCCGTGGGCATACACTTGATTTTGTGCACGCAGCGCCCGTCCGTCAACGTCATTACGGGCGTGATTAAGGCCAACTTGCCTTCGCGCATTGCCTTGCAGGTGGCCAGCAAAACGGACTCCCGCGTGATTTTGGACAGCGCCGGGGCCGAACTGCTTTTGGGCCGCGGGGATATGCTCTATCAGGGCACGTCCGACCAAAAGCCGCACCGCATACAAGGCTCTTACGTAAGCGAGACGGAAATTACCGCCGTGGCCGACTTTTTGCGCAGCCAAGGCGCGCCGGACTATCCGGTGCAAATCTTGGCCGACCACAGCATGCAGCGCCCGCAGGACGGGCTGGGCACCTCGCCCGAAGAACTGTTGCAGGCTTTGCGCTTGGTGATGGAACGCCGCCGCGTGTCGCAGGATTTGCTGAAGGCGCATTTTGGTTCTTCGGCCCGGGCGACCAACATTTTAAGCGTGCTTGAAATGAAGGGCTTTATTACCAAGCCGGAAGGTTCCAACCGCTGGGAAATTCATTACGATTTAATTGAAGAACAAATCCGCGCTTTGGAAAACAGAGATACCGACAAATATCAGGAACCCGAATATGAAACGGTTTATAAATAATTTATTGTGTGCCGCGCTGGCCTTGGGGCTAAGCGGCGCCGTGTGGGCCAAAACCGCGCAGGACAAAGCCGCCCAAAAGGCAGAAGAAAAAGCCGCGGCGGCCGCCCCCGTGCAAGAAAAAGACTATGTGGCGTGTTTTAGTGCATGGGACAAACAAATGCAAACCCTGCAAACCCATTTTGTGCAAACCACCGAATATGACGGTATTTTAATCAGCCGTTCCGAAGGGCGCATTTCTTACCAACAGAACGGGCAGAAATTGCGTTTGGATAATTTGGAACAGGGCAAAGTGACCCAAACGGCTTTAACCGATAAAAAAGACATTTTGGTGCTGGACGAAAAAGGCAAAGAGGTTGCCCGCGTGGATTGGAAACAATGGCTTGCAGGTCAGCCCAACCAGGCCTTGTTTGATTTTGGCAACTACGCCGCTTTAATTGCGCGGCATAATGTGTCGGTGCAAGAGCATAAAGACGGGCTTGTTATTTTGCTTTTGCAACCCAAAGACAAAAGCCAAAACTATACGCTGTATGTGGCCGTAAACGAGAAAGACTGCTTCCCAGCATATATTGCCATACAGTCCGATTTGATGAGAACCACCGCCGAACTGACGGATAAACGGCTTAATGCCAAACTTAAAAAAGACGTATTTGAGGGAATGGAAAAATGATGACGCTAGCCAATAAAATCACGCTGACGCGTGCTGCGATGTCCATTGTAATGTTTTTGTTTATTTTAATGCCTTACGGCTGGGCCCGTATTTTGGCCACGATTATTTTTATTGTGGCCGCCAGCACCGACTGGGTGGACGGCAAAATTGCCCGCGAAACAAACACCATCACTCCTTTTGGCGCCATTGTGGACCCGTTTGTGGACAAAATTTTGGTTTGTGCGGCTTTGTTTGCCTTTGTGGGCATACGGGAGCTGGACGTGCCCATTTGGGCGGTGTTCTTTATCCTGCTGCGTGAACTGATGATTTCCACCCTGCGCGTGATTGCCGCCCTGGAAGGTAAAGTAATGGCGGCCGAACGCTGGGGCAAGTTTAAAACGGTCATTCAAATGGTGGCCGTGGGCACCATTTTCTTTGTGTTGGACATTTATCACCTTTCGCATTTGTTAACCGGCCAGGCCAAAACCGTCTGCACAGTGGCCTTTTGGACTTTGCACCAAATCCCCTATGCTATTACGGCCATTGCCGCGGTGATTACGTGGATCAGTGCCATTTCTTACTTGAAAAACAACTGGGAGCTGCTGCAAAAATCCTGGAGTTTGCCCGTATGCAAAAAATAATAAATGCCTTAGCCACGGGCTTTTATATCAGTTATTTGCCCGCCTTGGTTATCCATTTTAAAAAAAATACCGGCGCCGGTTTTATGGGCACGCTTTTGGCGGTGCCGTTTGTGTTTCTGCTGCCGACGGATTTTATTTTGTATATGGTGTTTTTGCTGGCTTTTTGGGTGTTTGCCGTATGGGTGTGCAAAAAAGCCCGCCTGGGGGGCACCTATCAGGGGCACGACAACCCGCGCATTGTGATAGACGAAATTGCCGGCTATTTTACCGCCGTGTTGTTTTTGCCGCGCACGTGGCCTTATTTGCTGGCGGCCTTTGTGCTCTTTCGCACCTTTGACACGCTTAAACCCTGGCCGGTGAAAAACTT
>CALUQA010000090.1 GCA_944322775.1 uncultured Elusimicrobiales bacterium | reverse complement strand
TAATCAGCATCCCCGTGGGGGACGGCATTATCGGCCGCGTGGTGGACCCGCTGGGCCGGCCTTTGGACGGCAAAGGCGACATCAAAGCCGATAAAAATATGCCGCTGGACATTGTGGCCCCCGGCATCGTGGAACGCCAACCCGTCAAACAGCCTTTACAAACGGGGTTGAAAGCCATTGACGCCTTGGTGCCTATCGGCAAAGGCCAGCGCGAGCTGATCATCGGCGACCGCCAAACCGGTAAAACCGCCATCGCCATTGACGCGATTATTAACCAAAAGAATTTGCCGGCCGACCAGCGCTGCCTGTGCATTTATGTAGCCGTCGGCCAGAAAAACAGCACCGTGGCCCAAGTGGTGCAAACCCTGACGGACTTTGGTGCCATGGAATATACCACCGTGGTAGCCGCCACGGCAGCCGACCCGGCCTCTATGCTTTACATTGCACCGTATGCCGGCTGCGCCATCGGCGAATACTTTATGTGGAAAGGCAAAGACGTGCTGATTGTGTATGACGATTTGTCCAAACACGCACAGGCTTACCGCCAGATGTCTTTGCTGCTGCGCCGTCCGCCCGGCCGCGAAGCTTACCCCGGCGACGTGTTTTATTTGCATTCCCGCTTGTTGGAACGCGCCTGCAAACTCTCTAACGAGAACGGCGGCGGCTCTTTAACCGCTTTGCCGATTATTGAAACGCAGGCCAACGACGTGTCTGCCTATATTCCGACCAACGTCATTTCCATTACCGACGGGCAGATTTATTTGGAAAGCAGTCTTTTCTTAAGCGGCGTCAAACCGGCCGTGAACGTCGGTTTGTCCGTGTCCCGCGTGGGCGGCTCGGCCCAGCGCAAAACCATGCGCAAAGTGGCCGGCACGCTGCGTATTGATATGTCTCAATATCAGGAACTGGAAGGCTTTGCCCAGTTCGGTTCTGAGTTGGATAAAGAATCCCAGCGCCAAATTGAACGCGGCAAACGCATGAAAGAACTGCTTAAACAAGACCAGTACAAACCCCTGCGCTTAAGCCAGGAAGTGCTGGCCCTGTATGCCGGCGTGCATGGCTATACCGACGGTATTGCCGTGGAACAGGTGCGCGCGTATGAAGAACAGCTGCTCGCTTGGGCCGGCACCAGCAAAAAAGATTTAATGCAAGAGTTGGACGCGGCCACGGAACTGACCGAAGACCTGGCCCATAAACTCGACAGCGCTTTGGACGAGTTTAAGACCGTTTTCAACCACAAATAGGAGAATATTCATGGACACAAAGAAAAAATATTTGGTCACCGGCGGGGCCGGATTTATCGGCAGCAACATTGCCAAAACGCTGGAAGCCCAAGGCCATGAAGTAACCATTATTGACGACTTTTCCAAAAACGGCCACTTCAAAAACCTGATTGGTTTTAAAGGGGACGTGATTGCGGGCGATTTGTTTACGTACTTGCCGGAAAATGACTATTTTGACGCCATCTTCCACGAAGCGGCCATCACCGACACCACGGTTATGGACCAAAAAGAAATGATGGAACAAAATGTGGAAGCTTTCCGCAATGTGCTTAACTATGCGGCCGAAAACGAAATCCCCAAAGTGGTGTATGCTTCTTCCGCCGCCACGTACGGCAACGGCGCCGTGCCGATGAAAGAAAGCCAGCCCACCCACCCGGAAAACGTATACGGTTTTTCCAAAGTGATTGACGACAATGTGGCACGCAAGTTTTCCCATGACCACCAGGACATGAAAATTATCGGTCTGCGCTATTTCAATGTGTTTGGCCCCGGCGAAGATTATAAAGGCAAAATGGCCAGCATGGTCTATCAGCTCTATAATCAGATGAAAGCCGGCAAACGCCCCCGCATTTTTAAATTCGGCGAACAAATGCGCGACTTTGTATACGTCAAAGACGTGGTGAAAGCCAACCTGTGCGCTTTGCAAAACGGCAAAGAAACCGCCGTTTACAACTGCGCCACCGGCATTGCCCGCTCTTACAACGACGTGGTCAAATGCCTCAACCACGAACTGGGCACCAATCTGGAGCCGGATTATATAGACAATCCGTATCCGTTCTTCCAGAACAAGACGGAAGCCGACATGACGTTGGCCACCGAAAAAATTGGCTATACGCCCGACTATACGTTGGAAACGGCCATTGCCGATTACGTAAAGATTTTGGAAGCCAGAAACAAATAAGGACATTGTATGGAATCGCTACGCGACATACGCCAAAACATAAAAGCTATCCGCTCCACGCAGCAGATTATGCAGACGATGAAGATGATTTCCAGCGCCCGCATACGCAAAGCGCAGCAGGCCATGGATAATGCGCGTCCGTTTGCCAAAAAAATGCAGGAGATGGTAGCCGATTTAAAGCAAGAAGTTTTGGCCCTGCCGGAACAGGAAGGGACGGAAAGCTGGGCTTCCCGTTTCTTTGTCAATAAAACCGGCGACCCGTCCAAAATCGGCCTGGTGGTCATCACCGGCGACAAAGGACTGGCCGGTTCGTTCAACGCAGTTATTTTGCGCGCGGCAGTTGCGTTTTTAAAAGAAAATAAAGACAAAGAAATTTCCGTCTTTTGCATAGGCAAAAAAGGGCGCGACTTTATTGGCCGTTTGCGCTATGACAATATTAAAATCGTTTATGACAGCGTGGGCATTTTCCCCAAAGTAACGTATGCCCATGCCGAGCTGCTTGGCGAAGCGGTGATGAAAGAGTTTTACGACCAACACCTTTCTTCCGTCACGCTGATTTACAACGATTTTAAGTCCATGGGCAGCCAGCGTTTGGCGCAAGAGCCGCTGCTTCCTTTTGCTTTGCAGCATGCGGAAAAAACGGACGACTCCACGGAGTTTTTGTTTGAGCCGGGCGTGAAAGAAATTTTCCGCATTTTGGTGCCGCGTTTGATGAAGGCGTACATGTACCGCGTTTTGCTGGAAAGCCAGGCCGCCAACCTGGCCGCCACGATGAACGCCATGGACGCCGCCAGCAAAAACGCCGGCGAATTGGCCGATGCGTTGGGCGTTAAGCTCAACAAAGTGCGCCAGGCGGGCATCACCAACGAAATTTTGGATATTGTGAACGGGGCAGAAGCCCTTAACGGATAAACGTAAGGATAGAAAGATATGAATACCGGAAAAGTAAGCCAGGTAATCGGTGCGGCCGTAGACATTCAGTTTGACGCGGCCCACTTGCCGGCTATTGAAAACGCCATTGAAATTCAACTTTCCAAAGACAAAGTCATCATGGCGGAAGTGGCCCAGCAAATGGGCGACGGCATTGTGCGTTGCGTGGCGCTGGAAAGCACCGACGGCTTGCAGCGCGGCGCCGAAGCGCGCGATACGGGCGCAGCCTTAAAAGTGCCCGTGGGCGAAGGCTGTCTGGGGCGCTTGATGAACGTGCTGGGGCAGCCGCAGGATCACCGCGGCCCCATTCAAGCCACGGAAAAGATGCCCATTCACAGAGATCCTCCTTCTCTGCAGGAACAAAACCCGACGCCGGAATTGTTTGAAACCGGCATTAAAGTGGTGGACTTGATTGCCCCGTACATGAAAGGCGGCAAGGTGGGTCTGTTCGGCGGCGCCGGCGTAGGCAAAACCGTGCTGATTATGGAACTGATTAACAACGTGGCGCGCGAACACCACGGCAGCTCCGTCTTTGGCGGCGTGGGCGAAAGAAGCCGCGAAGGCAACGATTTGTGGCTGGAAATGCAGGAAAACAAACTCAGCGACGGCAGCTCCGTCTTGGACAAAACCGTGCTGGTTTACGGGCAGATGAACGAACCCCCCGGCTCCCGCGCCAAAGTGGCTTTGACGGCCCTGACGCAGGCGGAATATTTCCGCGACGTAAAGGGGCAGGACGTGCTGCTGTTCTTGGATAACATTTTCCGCTTTGTGCTCGCCAACTCCGAAGTGTCTGCCCTGCTTGGGCGTATGCCTTCGGCCGTGGGCTACCAGCCGACGCTGAACACCGAAATCGGCAAATTGCAGGAACGTATTACGTCTACCAAAAAGGGCGCCATTACCTCCATTCAGGCCGTGTATGTGCCGGCCGACGACTTGACCGACCCCGGCGTGGCGGCTACGTTCTCTCACTTGGACGCGACGACCGTGTTGGCCCGTTCTTTGGCCAGCTTGGGTATTTATCCGGCCGTGGACCCGTTGGAGTCCACTTCCCGCATTTTGGACCCGCGCATCATCGGCCAAGAACACTATCAGGTGGCGCAGGACGTGCGCCGTATCCTGCAGAAATATAAAGACTTGCAGGATATCATCGCCATTTTGGGTATGGACGAACTGTCCGACGAAGACAAAAAGACCGTCAACCGCGCCCGCAAAATTCAAAAGTTCCTTTCCCAGCCGTTTACGGTGGGCGAACAGTTTACGGGCCGCCCGGGCAAATATGTTAAATTGTCCGACACGATCAAGTCTTTCAAGGGTATCGTCAATGGGGAATATGACCATATTCCCGAATCCTGCTTCTTCATGTGCGGCGGCATAGAAGACGTGCTTGCCAACTATGAAAAAGTAAAAGCAAAAGAAGACTAATATGGCTAAAACGCTGACTTTAAATCTGGTAACTCCCCAAAAGCAACTGCTGGACGGCCTGGCGGTAGAGTCCGTTGTGCTGCCCGGCGTGCAAGGGGAACTGGGCGTGCTGCCCGGCCATCTGCCGATGATTGTGCAGCTGGGCTTTGGTTCCCTGCGTTACAAAAAAGACGGCAAAGAAGAAGAGTTTGCCGTCATGGGCGGGCTGGCCGAGATTTTGCGTGAAAGCGTAAACGTGTTTGCCGAAGGGGCCGACTTGGCCGACGAGATTGATGAAGAAGAAGAAAAACAAAAAATCAAACGCGCCAAAGCCTCTCTTTCCAATAAAGACGCCGACATTGATTTTGAGTTGGCCGAACTGGAAATCAAACAAGCCATTACCCGCATGAAAGTAAAGAAGCATCACTTGGGCTAAACGGGCCCGACAGTTTAAAACCGCGCCGCTTAACGGCGCGGTTTTTTATTCCTCTTTGGGTGCGTCCGCGGGCGGAAACTCTTTTGCAAAGCCGATTTTGAGCATCTTCCTTGCCAAAAGGAAAGCCCTCTTTATGTGTGTTTGAGCAAAACAGGCGGGGTGAGAATAAATAAAAAACAGCAAAAAAGTAGTGTTTTGTCCGACGATTTTGTGTAAAATAGGGGTAAGACCTCTTCGGGAGAAAATTTATGAATAAAAAACCAATCGTTGTAGGTATTGGAGAACTTTTATGGGACATGCTGCCCAGCGGAAAACGCGCCGGCGGCGCCCCGATTAACTTTGTCTATCACGCCACGCAGCTGGGGGCGGAAGGCTACGCCGTCAGCGCCGTAGGCAATGACGAATTTGGCAAAGAAATTTTGCAAGAGCTGGACAAAGCCGGCATTGCTCACCAAGTGGCTGTGCTGCCCTATCCGACGGGACACGTGAAAGTAAAATTGCAAAATGGCATTCCCGATTATACGATTGTGGAAAATGTGGCCTGGGACCATATTCCGCTTACCAAAGAAAGCGAAGAACTGGTGCAAAAAGCAGATTGCGTGTGTTTTGGTTCTTTAGCGCTGCGCCACAAAGATTCCCGCCAAACCATAGAAACGCTTTTAACCCACGCCCCTAAAGACGCACTGCGCTTTTTTGACATTAATTTACGCCAACATTACTACAGCAAAGAACTCATAGAAATGTTGCTGGGCAAAGCCAATATCTTTAAATTTAATGACGACGAAATCAAAGTGCTGCGGGAAATGTTCTCCCTTTCCGGCAGTGACGACGATGTCTGCCGCGACCTGCTGGAACGGTTTGATTTGCGCTATGTCATTTTTACCGCCGGCGACAAATTCAGCTCCATCTATGCCCCCGGCGAAAAATCCTTCGTGCCCACTCCGCATGTGGAAGTGGCCGATACCGTCGGCGCCGGGGACAGTTTTTCCGGTGCGTTTGTGTATAACATTTTGACGGGACAAAGCCTGCAAAAAGCGCATAAAGAGGCGGTCAAAATTTCCGCCTTTGTGTGCACCAAAGCCGGCGCCTGGCCCGCTTATCATTAAAAGGAGAAATTATGACACAAGAGAAGCAAGGCTCTTCGTTGGTTGTAAAACTTATTCCGGTCATGTTGGCTTTTTTTGCCATGAGTTTTGTGGACTCCGTCGGTACGGCCACGAACTATGTTAAAGAAAGCTTTAACTTGTCCAACACGGTGGCAAACCTATGCCCTTCCATGGTGTTCTTTTGGTTTTTGGTTTGCTCTGTGCCGACGGGTATGCTGATGAACAAAATCGGCCGCCGCAAAACCGTGCTCATCAGCTTGGTGGTCACGCTGGCGGCATTGGTATTGCCGTTGATTTACTATCATTTTGCCACCATGATGTTGGCCTTTGCTTTGTTGGGCATCGGCAATGCCATCATGCAGGTTTCTTTGAACCCGCTGGTGTCTAATATCGTAAGCGGCGACAAGCTGGCCAGCTTTATGACCTTCGGCCAATTTGTCAAAGCTATCGGCTCCTTCATCGCGCCGATTTTGGCGGCGTGGTTTGCGGCCAAGTTTAACAACTGGGCCATCATGTACGGCGTGTTTGCCCTGGAAGCCTTTATCGCTTTTGTGTTGCTGGCCAAAGAAGATATTAAAGAAGAAGAAGTCAGCGGCAAAATTACGGGCTTTAAAGAGTCTTTTGCCCTGCTGGGCGACGGCACTGTTTTGCTGTGCTTTATCGGCATTATGTGCCACGTGGGCATTGACGTGGGCACCAATACCGCTTCCCCGCAGATTTTGATTGACCGCCTGGGCTGGACGCTTTCCCAAGCCATTTATGCCACCAGCGTGTATTTTATGTTCCGCACGATTGGGTGCTTTTTGGGCGCCTTCCTGCTGGCTAAATTCTCGGCCAAAAAAGTGTTCATCACCAGCGTCATTTTTATGCTGACCGCCATGTGCGGGCTGTTTGTGTTCCACAGCCAGTGGCCGATTTATGGCTGCATCGCGCTGATCGGGCTTGGCAACTCCAACATTTTTTCCATCATCTTCTCGCAGGCGCTGTTGTCCAGACCGGATAAAAAGAACGAAGTGTCCGGCCTGATGATTATGGGCCTTATCGGCGGGACGGTCTTCCCGCTGTTGATGGGTGTGGCGTCTGACGCGATGGGCAGCCAAAACGGCACCGTGCTGGTGATGACGGTGTGCGTGCTGTATTTGCTCTCGCTGATTGGCAAAATTAAAGCCGCCGCATAAAAACGTTTGTTTTATTGGCCCGCTTCCGCCGTACGCGGAAGCGGGTTTTTTTATACAATGAAAAAAACATGTTTATAAGGAGGATACATGAGAAACGTAACCCCTATTAATTGGGATTTGAAAAAAATAGTTTGGATTATTGTTATTTTGGCCGTGTTGTTGGTGGCGTCGGGCTCTTTCTTTACGGTGCCGGCCGGCAGCGTGGCGGTAAAACTGCGCTTTGGCAAAATTGTGGGTTCTTATACGGAAGGTTTGCATTTAAAACTACCGTTGATTGAAAAAGTGGAAAAGTTTTCCGTCCGCATTAAAAAAGACTCTTTTGATACGGAAGCTTTCTCTAAAGATTTGCAAAGCGTGGGCCTGACCTTGGCCATCAACCACCGCATTCTGCCCGAGACGATTGTTTCCATTTATCGCAACTTGGGGCCCGATTACACCAACACCGTGCTGCGCCCCATGGTGGAAGAATGGACCAAAGCGGTGCTGGCCAAATATTCGGCCGAGAGCGTAATTTCCAACCGTGTGCAGGTGGCCAAAGAATTGGACGAAATTTTAAAAAGCAAAATGGCCGAAAAGCAGGTAATTGTTTCCGACGTGGCAATAACCAACTTTGAATTTTCTTCCCAGTTTTTAAAAGCCGTGGAAGAAAAACAAATTGCCGAGCAGGAGGCCAAACGCGCCACCAATTTGGTGGAAAAAGTGAAAAAAGAAGCCGAGCAAAAAATTCTGCAGGCGCAGGCCGAAGCCCAGTCTTTACGTTTGCAGCGCGAGGTGGTGTCTGACGATTTGATCCGCCTTCGCCAAGTGGAAGCGCAGCTGAAAGCCATAGAAAAGTGGGACGGCCGTCTGCCCACCTATATGGCCGGGGAACAACTGCCTTTTGTGATGACAAAATAAATGAAAACATTTTTAAAACTGGTTGTTGTTTTGGCCATTTTGGCCACGGTGTTTTATCTCTTTGTGTATAAAACGCCGCAGCGCAGAGCTTTTGATCAGGCCCTTGCCGCCGCCCAGCAAGGCAACAGCGAAGCCCAGCTGAAGGTAGGCCAAATGTATTTGGCCGGGCAAGCGGTGCCGGCGGACGTGCAAGCGGCGCAGGAATGGTATGTAAAAGCCGCCGCCCAAGGCAATGCCACAGCCGCCTACGAACTGGCGCAAATGTACCTTTCCGGGGAGAAAATTACGCGCGACGTGGAGGCCGGCCTTGCGTATTTAAAAATGGCGGCCGAAAAGGGCAATGCCTCGGCGCAATATATGTTGGGGCGCTTGTATCAAACCGGGGCCGAAAATCTGGAACCGCATGCCGCGCAAGGAGCCTTTTGGCTGATGAAAGCGGCCGCCCAAGGGGACGCCGACGCCCAAAATGCTTTGCGCGACGTGCAGACCAACCAGCCGCAGGTGTATGAACAAGCCACACAGGCCCAACAAATTTTAACGCAGGCCGACGCTGGCGATGTGCAGGCACAGCTGGCTGCGGGGCAGTTGTTTTTAGACGGCAATATCGTTGCCAAAAACACGGATATGGCCGCCCGCTATTTGGAAAAAGCCGCCCAGGCGGGCATACCGCAAGCTTTGTATGAAATGTCGGTTTTTTATGCAGCCGACGAAGGCCCCTTGCCCAAAGACGAAGCCAAAGCGGCCGACTATTTAAACAAAGCCGCCGAAGCCGGTTATGCCCCCGCGCAATATGCATTGGGCAATCAAATTTATCAAGCCGCCCAAACGCCGGAAGATTACGCCAAAGCACTTGCCTGGTTTGACAAAGCCGGCAAACAAAACAATACAGAAGCCCTTTATATGAGCGGCATTATGTACATGCAGGGGCAAGGCACGCCCGTTACGGTGCCGCTGGCCATTGCCGCTTTTAAACAAGCGGCCGAACTGGGGCATGCCAATGCCCAGTATGTGGTGGGCCAATCTTACTGGCGCGGCATAGGGCTACCCAAAAGCAAAGAAAAAGCCGTCCAATGGCTGGAGCTAGCCAAGCAAAACGGCAACCCGCAGGCAGAAGCTTTGCTGGCGGAAATTAACGGATAAATAAAATTTGCCATAAAAAACCCCGCTCTTTTGAGCGGGGTTTTTGTTTTTACGTTTTAGCTAAGCTGCGGATAAAGCGGGAAGTTTTTAAGGAAAGCTTCCACTTCTTTGGCTTCTTGGGCCAGGCTGGCGTCGTCTGCGTGGTGGGTGATGGCGCGGTCAATAAAGTCCGCCACTTTGAGCATATCGGCTTCTTTCATGCCGCGGGTGGTCACTGCCGGCGTGCCCAAGCGCAAACCGCTGGTTACAAACGGTTTTTCGGGGTCAAACGGAATGGTGTTTTTGTTGGCGGTAATGCCGGCTTTGTCCAGGGCGGCTTCGGCCACTTTGCCGGTAATGCCTTTGGAGCGCAAATCAATGCACATCACGTGGCAGTCCGTTCCGCCGGCCACCAAGCGGTAGCCTTTGTCCTGCAGTGCCTTGGCCAGTGCTTTGGCGTTTAACATCACTTGGTGTTGATAGACTTTAAACTCGGGTTTTAGCGCTTCGCCAAAGCAGACGGCCTTGGCGGCAATCACGTGCATCAGCGGCCCGCCCTGCACACCGGGGAACACGGCCGAGTTGATGGCCTTGGCCAAGCTTTCTTTGCACAAAATCAGCCCGCCGCGCGGCCCGCGCAGGGTTTTGTGCGTGGTGGTGGGTACCACGTCGGCATACGGCACCGGGTTAGGATATTCTCCCGCGGCGATAAGACCGGCATAGTGGGCCACGTCGCAGGCTAAATAGGCTCCGCAGGAGTCGGCAATTTCGCGCAGGCGTTTCCAGTCAAACACGCGGGAATAGTTGGACGCCCCCGCCATAATCAGTTTGGGTTTGTGTTTTAAAGCCAGCTCGGCCGCTTCGTCATAATCAATTTCTTCCGTGTCGGGGCGGACGTTCATGGACACAATGTTAAAATACTTGCCCGAAAAGTTCATCGGGTGCCCGTGCGTCAGGTGCCCGCCGTGGGAAAGGTTCAGGCCCAGCACCGTGTCGCCGGGTTTGACCAAGGCCACATACACGGCCATATTGGCCTGCGCGCCGGAGTGCGGCTGCACGTTGGCATGCTCGGCGCCGAAGAGTTTTTTGGCGCGTTCAATGGCCAGGTTTTCGGCCACGTCCACAAATTCGCACCCGCCATAATAGCGTTTGGCGGGGTAGCCTTCGGCATACTTGTTGGTCAGCACGGAGCCCTGCGCCTGCATGACGGCCAGGGAGGTGAAATTTTCCGACGCAATCAGTTCCAGTTTATTGCGCTGTCTGTTTAGTTCGGCCGCTACCGCGGCGAAAACTTCGGGGTCTTGTTTTTGCAGTTCGTGGTACAGAACAACTCCTTTTAAAAGACGCTTAAAAAAAGTATAAAAAATTTTTAGGCAATTTTGTTAAATTTTACTATGAAAAATAAGTAAATTTTTCATATAATTTAATATGTAAAAAAAGGAACAAAAAAACGCGCCCCGTTCCGGCGCATATTCCCACATGCAGAGGTGTAACAAAAAATGGCAAAACTCACGCAAAAAGACTTCCTCAAAGGCACCATCAAACACATCGACATGAAAAAATACAATGTCGTCCCCATGGTGGAAGCTTTTGAAAACATGGCGTATTCTTCCCGCGATCTGGCCCGTGCCAGCAAAATCTACAACCAGATGTTGTCCGACAAAAACTGCTCTATTATTTTGTGCATTGCCGGTTCTTTGATTTCCGCCGGTCTTAAAAAAATTATTGTGGACATGATTCAAAACAAGATGGTGGACGCTATCGTTTCCAACGGCGCCAACATCGTTGACCAAGACTTTTTTGAAGCCCTGGGCTATAAACACTATTTAGGCACCCCCCACAACGCCGACGACAACCTTTTGCGCGACTTGCACATTGACCGCATTTACGACACCTACATCAACGAAGACGAACTGAAAGTCTGCGATGAAACGGTGCACAAAATCTGCAACACCTTGGAACCCCGCCCGTACTCTTCCCGCGAATTTATTTGGGAAATGGGCAAATGGCTGGAAAAAAATAAAAAAGGCAAAGACAGCGTCATCTACAATGCCTACAAATACGGCGTACCCATATTTGTGCCGGCTTTCTCCGACTGCTCTGCCGGTTTTGGTTTTGTAGCTCACCAGACCGAAAACCCGGTCTCTCACGTGACGATTGACAGCGCCAAAGACTTTTTGGAACTGACCAAAATTAAAATCAAAGCCAAAGAAACGGGTCTTATGATGTTCTCCGGCGGCGTGCCGAAGAACTTTGCCCAAGACACCGTGGTGGCGGCCGAAATTTTGGGTGCCGACGCCCCGATGCACAAATATGCCGTGCAAATCACGGTGGCCGACGAACGCGACGGCGCTTTGTCCGGCTCTACGCTCAAAGAGGCTTCCTCTTGGGGTAAAGTTTCCACCGCGTTGGAACAAATGGTTTACGGCGAATGCACCACGCTGATCCCGCTGATCATCGGTTACGGTTATCACAAAGGCGCGTGGAAAAAACGCAAAGCGACCAACTATGTCAAATTCTTGCAAGACGAAGACAAAAAAGTGGCCGCTTTGAAAGCCAAACAGAATAAAGCCAAAAAATAATGTTACGCAAAGCCGTTATTCTGCTTATCTTACTGCTCTGCCCGTGGGTTGTATCCTACGGGCAGTTGCATTTTGCAGGCGTTAACGGCGAAAGAGGCTATGCGGCCCTGCGCGGGGACTATCGGCTGACGCTGGACAACGGCCTTTCTTTACTGCCTTCCGTGGGTTATTACCGCCGCAGCGACACCGAAGAAGACGAAGCCGGCGCCACCACCAAGTTTGCCCTAGCCGGGGAGTATGAAATTCTGGAAGGATTGTTTTTGTCTGTGGGGGCGGCGTACATTCCCAAAAGGCTGGGCTTTCAAAATATTTCTTACGGCATGGCCGGCAAATATGTGCTGGCGTACCGCTATGGGGTGTTTAAATATCCGTATGTCGGCTTTCGTTTTGGGCAAACCCGCTACCGCATAGACAGCGACATGTACGGGCAGGACGTGCCCCAACAATACAAAACCTATGCCACAGCCGCTTCTTTGACGGCCGGCAGCGAAATTGGCCGCTTTGTGCTGCAGGCCCAGTATGACAAAGTGATAAAATATAA
>CALUQA010000089.1 GCA_944322775.1 uncultured Elusimicrobiales bacterium | reverse complement strand
ATCACCACCGGGTTGGCAATAAAGCTGGGGCATTTGGCGTATTTGGCAATTTCGCGCGCCAGAATGCCGCCCAAATTGCACGGGTGAATGCCGCCGTAGCGGCCGGTTTCCAAATCGCTGACCATTTGGTCGTTTACTTCATAAACGCCGCCTTCCACGGAGCGGATAAACCCGCCGCGGCCGATGACGGCATTGATTTCTTTAAGGGGGACTTTATGGTCAATAAGATAGTCTAAAATCAGTTTTTTGCGCAGGGGCAGCTGCTCGGTGACGTTTTTGCCTTCGTAGGGTTCCAGGTCTGTCAGCGAATAGCGCACGGTTACTTCAAAGACGGGCTTATTGCCCCGATAATAACCAATATCGTCGGAGGTGGAGCCCGGATTGATGACTAAAATGTTTGGTTCCATGGCGTGTATCCCGTGCGCTTTTCTATATTCTAACATTTTGCGCGCCCTTACGCCCGCCGGGCCCAAAGCGCGGGCCTTTTTTTTGATTTTGGTCAAAATTTCTTTGGCATCAATGTGTTGCGTCATCGGCACCCCCTTTTAAATGCCCGTGAAGATAAAAGGCAAAGTTTTTAAGAAAGAATAAATCGTTTTTGGACAAATTGCCCTTGCGCAAAAAAGTGCGCATAATGGCTTTGCGCTGGTCCACGGTGTAATCATCGCGGAAGTTGACGGCGCGCATCAGGCTTTCCAGCTCGTCCACCACCCGTTCGGTGTCGGCAAACGTGGCTTTGGGGGCCAAGTGTTCTTTGTGCGGCAGCGGCTGGGCCTGGCGGGCCAGTTCATAGCAGGTTAAAATAACGGCCTGCGCCAAATTGACCGAAGGCTGCTTGGCCGTGGTGGGTATGGTCAGCACGGCGCTGCACATTTCTATGTCCTCGTTGGAAAGACCCGTTTTTTCGTTGCCAAATACCAAGGCCACTTTGCCCTGCGGCTGGTCGTTTAGCCATTGCGTCAAATGCGGCAGAATAACAAAGCTTTGGTCCAATTTCCGGTTGCGCAAAGCCGTGGTGGCCAGCGAAAGCTGGCAGTCCGCAAGTGCCTGCGGCAACGTGTCAAACAAGCGGGCCGACTGCATAATATCGTTGGCGCCCACCGCGCTGACGGCACTGCGCCAGCTGGGGGCATACGGGTTGACCACGCGCAAGTCGTTCAGGCCAAAGTTGGCCATGGCCCGCGCGGCGGCCCCAATGTTGTTGGGGTCGCGCGGGGCGACCAAAACCACGGTAAAAGAGCGCGTCATTTGGCCAAAGCGTCGCCGATGGCTTCGCTTACGGCCGGGTGCGGGAAAATAACCTGGCTTAGTTGTTCTGTGGTAAAGCCGGCTTCCAGCGCGACGGTGAATGCGCTGATGATTTCCGAAGCGTTCGGCCCGGCCAGCACGGCGCCCAGCAATTTGCCGCTGGCTTTATCGCTGACGATTTCCACAAAGCCTTCCGGCGCGTCCATGGTCAGGGCGCGCCCGTTGGCCATCATAAAGGCTTTTTGCACTTTTACGTCCAGCCCGCGGGCTTGCGCCTGGGCGCGGGTAAGGCCCACGCCGGCCACTTCCGGCACGGTATAGACGGCATTGGGCACCAAATCGTTGTTATACGTCATGGGTTTGCCGCAAATATTGTGCGCGGCCACCACACCCTGGCGTGTGCCGGCATGCGCCAGCAAGGTCAGCCCGGTCACGTCTCCCGCGGCGTAAATATGGTCTTTTACCTGCAAGGTTTGGCTGTTTACGCCCTGCAAGCCTTTGCGGTTCCAGCTCAGGCCCGCGTTTTCGGGGTGAAGCGGCGTCATGTCGCACTGGCGGCCAATGGCCACCAGCACTTCGTCCGTTTCCAGCTCTGTGCCGTTTTGCAGGGTTAAAATCTTTTTATCGCCTTCCACGCGGGCGTCGGTGGTGCTTTGCCCTAGCAGCAGGGTAACGCCGCGCTTTTGCAGGCTTTGCCCCACCAGGCGGGAAATATTTTCGTCCATGTTGGGCAGCAGGCGCGGCTGCATTTCCACCAGCGTAACGGCAACGCCTAAAGAGGACATCAAAGTGGCAAACTCACACCCGATGGCGCCGCCTCCGACGATGACCATCTTTTGCGGCAGGGCCGGCATTTTAAAAACGGTGCTGTTGTCGTAAATGGCGGAGCGGATTTTGTCAAAGGGCGCGGGGATAAAAGCCGTGGTGCCGCTGGCGATAATGACGTAATCAAAGGTTACTTCCTGCGTTTGGTCTTTGTTTGTGACGGTGACGGTGTGCTCGTCTTTAAAAGAGGCCATGCCTTGCATATAGTTGATTTTAGCCATGCGGAACAAGCTTAAAATGCCGGCGGCCAGCTTGTTGGACACATTCAGCTGGCGCTGCTGGATTTTGGGCCAGGAAAGTTCTTTTAAAATGGCCTGCGTTTGGGGCTGTACGTCGTTTTGACACAGCGTGCCAATGCCGCGCACGGCGTCAAAGCGGTGGGCCGCTTCCAACAAAGATTTAGAGGGTATGCACCCGCTGTGCAGGCAGACGCCGCCGGCGAGGGCTTGCTCCACCACGGTCACTTGGGCGCCCAGTTTGGCTGCCGTCAACGCGGCGGGATAGCCGGCCGGACCGGCACCGATAACAAGGACTTTAATAGACATAAATTCTCCGTAAAATAATAAAGGTATAAACTTTCTTGTATTCTAGCATTAAAAAAGCGGGGAAAAAACATATAATTAAAGTATGCCTTTAAATGAACAACCTTCTTATATGGGGCACCGCCGGCGCATACGCGATAAATTCGCCCAAGGCGGGCTGGATAATTTTTTGGACCACGAAACGCTGGAGCTGCTGCTTACCTATTGCATTGCCCGGCGGGACACCAAGCCCATTGCCTGGGCGCTGATAAAGCGCTTTGGCAGCCTGTCTGCCGTGCTGGACGCCCCGGCGGAAGAGTTGTGCAGCGTAAAAGGCATCGGGCCGGAAAGCGCCCAATTTTTAAAATTAATCCGAGCCGTATTTAAAAAATATTCGTTGGGGGAAGTGAAAAACAAGGTCACCGTGCGCACGCCGGAGCAGGTGTTGGAATATTGCAATGCTTCTTTGGCGGGCAACACAGACGAATGCCTGGAGCTTATTTATCTTTCGGTGCGCAATACGGTCATCGGGACGGAAATTGTTTCCACCGGCAGTTTGGACCGGGTCAGCGTGTCGCCGCGCAAAATTGTGGAGCGCGCGCTGGCGGCCAAGGCCGCGGCGCTGATTTTGGTGCACAATCACCCGTCCGGCGACCCGACGCCTTCCATGGAAGACATCGTTTTGACCAAAGAAGTGGCCCGCGCCGCCGCTTTGCTGGGTATAGCCGTGCATGACCACATTATTATTGGCAAGGGCGCACATTACAGTTTAAAAGCCAAAGGAAAAATATAATGAACCTTTTAAAAGAAGTGTTAAAACATCAAGTTTATCCCGCCATGGGCTGTACGGAACCCGTGTCCGTGGCGCTTTGTGGTGCGTATGCGGCGCAGCTGCTGGGTAAAGAAGTGCAAACGGCCGTGTTCCGCTTAGACCCGGGTACCTATAAAAACGGCTGCGGGGTGCGTATCCCCAACACCGACGGGGAAAAAGGCAACCTGCTGGCTGCTGCCATGGGGCTTTTGATTGCCAAACCCGAACTGCAAATGGAAATTTTGTCCGGCGCCGACAAAGCCCTTTTGGCCCGCGCCAAAAAACTGGTGCAGGAAAAGCGCGTCCGCCTGGAAGTGGCCCCGGATAAACACGGTTTTTATATTGAAGCGTCCGTACAAGCCAAGGACGGCGGCAAAGCCCAGTGCATTATTGCCGGCAGCCATACCGACGTGGTGTATTTGGCCAAAGACGATAAGGTGCTAAAAGACGCCCGTGCCAAAGCAGAACAAACCGCCACATGGGCCTTTAAAGAAGAACTTAAAAAAGCCAAACTGGCCGATTTGATTGCCGCGGCCGAAGCGGCCGACGCCGAGGATTTGGCCTACATCAAAAAAGGCGTGGAAATGAACTTAAAAGCGGCCGAGCTGGGCCAGGCTTTGCAAAAAGTAGGTTTTTACATCAAAGAACTGGTGCTCAAAAAACGGCTGCAAATGGATTTGATTTCTTCCACCAAAATTTTAACCGGCTGCGGCGCAGACGCTCGCATGGACGGGCAGTCCATTGCCGTGATGAGCAGCGGGGAGTCGGGCAACCAAGGCGTGGTGACCATTTTGGTGCCCTGGAAGGTGGGCAAAGAAATGGACGTGCCGGAAGAAAAAATTTTAAAAAGCATTGCTCTTTCCCACCTGTTAAACGGTTATGTAAAGGTTTTCACCGGGGAACTGGCCCCCATTTGCGACTACACAATAACCGCGGGTGTGGGTGCTTCGGCGGCGATTGTTTATCAGCAGCGCGGGGCCAATGTGCCGGCCATTACACTGGCCATTAACAATATTATCAGCGCTATCGGCGGTATGCTGTGCGACGGCGCCAAAAGCGGCTGCGCGCTTCAGGCGGTCAGCTCTACAGACGCGGCTATCCGCGCGGCGTTTATGGGCATGCACGACTACGGCATTACGGAAGTGGAAGGCTTTGTGGGCAAAAGCGCCGAAGAAACCATCCAGAACCTGGGCAATATTTCCACCGTGGGCATGAGCGCGGTGGACCCGATGATTGTGGATATTATGGAAGAAAAAATGAAATAAGCTGTTAGCCCGGCCTTTTATATCCCCGCGTTTGCACGCGGGGATTTTTATTTGTGCTGTTGGCTTGGGTGCCAATGGCTTCTAGCGGGCAACAAGAAGGGGGGTATTGTTTTTTGATAAAATTTAATTATGGAAGAAATTATCAAAAAACAAAATAAAAACGTTGCTAAAGCCAAAACAGGCGGTTTTACGTTAATAGAGCTTTTGGTAGTGGTGTTGATTGTTGGTATTTTGGCGGCAATTGCAGTGCCGAAGTATCAAAAAGCGGTGCGCCGTTCTAAAGCGGCTGAGTATGCCGTGTGGGTGAAACGTATTGTGGAGGCCGAAGAGGAATATTTTATGGCCAATGGCCGTTATACCGGCAATATTGATGAATTGGGGATAGATTATAAAAGCAAATGGCCAAATCTAACTGCAAGTGCATATCCAAATGGACAGATTTCTAATTCCTCAGGGAGTGAAATCTATTTATGGGATTACGAAGGGTATATTTTTAGAGTACATGTGGGAGAGCCTATCAAAAAATATGGCGGCGATTATGGCGGTTATGGTGCATGGCTGCAGTCCAAAGGAACGGTTAGAAATGAACCTCTTTTGTGTTCTGAATATGCCTGTTATGGAGTGCCTGCCGGCAGCTTTTGCAAAGATGTAATGGGGGCGACGGGCGAGCCTATTGTAAACGGGGACTATTGTTTCCGCTTTTATAAACTGCCTTAAGTTTTTTGCACATTAAAAACCCCCGCTCCAAAGAGCGGGGGTTTTTGTATGGCAAAATTTAGTTGGCTTCCGGCACGTGTTTGTATTTAAACACAAAGGCAAACACAATGGCCACCACCAAGGCATATCCGGCAAAGATAAACCAGGAGTGGGACCAGCCCGAAGCAATCGCCTGCGACACATCAGCCGGGTACACCGCCCCTTGGGCCAGCATACCGTGCGCCGCGGTGTAGGCGTTTTGCGGTGCATACACAAAGCGGTTGATAATTTCCTGCGCGCCCAAAGTGCCGATGGTGGCGCCCACGCCGTTGGTCATCAGCATGAACAAGCCCTGCGCGCTGGAGCGGATAGACACGTCGGTTTCCTTTTCCACAAACAAAGAGCCCGACACGTTAAAGAAGTCAAACGCCACGCCGTAGACAATCATGGACAGCACCAGCATGGAAATACCCGCAAAGGTGACCGGGTTACCGATGCCGAACAGCCCAAAGCGCAGCACCCAGACAAACATGCTGATAAGCATTACTTTTTTGATGCCGTAGCGTTTTAAGAAGAACGGAATGAGCAAAATACAGAACGTTTCAGACAGCTGGGAAAGCGAAATCAATGCGTTGGCATTGCTGGCCCCCCAAGAGCCGGCCAACCCTTCCAGAGAGTTGTAGCTGTTGATAAACGGGTTGGCATAGCCGTTGGTAATCTGCAGGCAGCTGCCTAAAAGCATAGAGAAAATGAAGAATACGGCCATTCTTTTTTCTTTGAACAGTTTAAAAGCGTTCAGGCCCATGGCTTCGGCAAAGGATTTCTTTTCGCCGGTTTTGCAGACGGGGCATTCCGGCAAGGTAAAGCTGTAAAAACCCAACACTAAACCCAAAATGCCGGACAGATACCACTGTGCATAGGTGTTTTGAAAGCCGGTGAAGTTAGACACCAGCATGGTGCAGATAAAACCCACCGTACCCCAAATGCGGATAGGGGGGAAGGCGCGCACCGGGTCCAAATTCACTTTATGCAAAGCCGTGTAAGCCACCGAGTTGGAAAGAGCAATCGTGGGCATGTACAAAGCCACGCTGAGCAAATAGAACGTGTAAATGTAGCCAAAGCTTACCGGCGTTTGAGAGCCAAAGTAAGCCGCGCACATCATAAACACGCCGGCCAGCAGGTGGCACAGCCCCAACATTTTCTGGGCGGGCAGCCAGCGGTCGGCCAAAATGCCGATGACCGCGGGCATAAACAGGGACACAAACCCCTGCGTGGCGTAGAACAAACCAATGTGCTGCGCCTGCCCCACGTTGGCCAAAAAAGCCCCCATGGAGGTTAAATAAGCCCCCCAGACTGCATACTGGAGGAAATTCATGACGATAAGACGGAATTTCATGTTCATAAGTTTTGTGGTGAGACAAACAGCCTTTTTTACACGCTCTCCGTATTAAGTTTACGTAACCTGTAAGCGGGGCGGCCGAGGGCCGCTTCCAAAACCCATTGTACAAAAAATATATAATATGTGTAAGAAAACGCAACGCGCGCTGCGCGCGGGGAGGATATATGGCCGATTACAGTTTTGATGTGGTAAGCAAAGTGGATTTGAACGTAATTGCCGAAGCGGTCAGCGCCGCCGGCAAAGAAATTGCCAACCGGTACGATTTTAAAGGTACAAACTCTAACA
>CALUQA010000088.1 GCA_944322775.1 uncultured Elusimicrobiales bacterium | reverse complement strand
AACTGTAAAAAATCAGCTGATATAAAATAACCGGCAGGCTCATCGCAAACAAAATCCCCAAATGTTTCAGGCTGGCCCCTGCCACAAACAGCATCAGCACCACCACCGCGCCCATCAGCATGGGGGTGCCCAAATCGGGCGCTTTCATCATAAGCGCAAAGGTAATGCCGCTTACCACCAGGGGCTTAATTAACAGCCGCCAGTTTTTGGCCAACTTGCCTTGCACATTGCTTAAATAGTCCGCCACGTAAATCACCAACGTCACTTTGGCCACTTCGGAAGGCTGCAGGTTAAACACGCCCAAATCTATCCAGCGGTGCACATTGGCAATGGGTTTGGTAAAAAGAACAATCACCAGCAAAGCCCAGGTGCCATACATCAGCCAAATGGGCTTAAATATTTTTTGCAGCGGCAAATACGCCTGCGACAAAAACAACGCCGCCGCTATACCCAGTGCGTCAAACAATACCTGGCGCTTGAAATAAGCCGTAGAGTCAAAAGCGGAAGAAGAATAGGTAAAAATTAATCCAAAGCAGATAAAAGCAAACACGATAAACGCCAGGCGCTTGTCTATTTTAAGCGGCTGCCACGCTTCTTCGCTGCGGCCCCTGCGCAAAGGCGCAGCACCTTTAAACAACGTGGGTTTACGCGCGGAAAAGGTGTTTCTTTTTCTGGATTTGGAAAAAAGTTTTACCATATCTTGCGCAGGCTCCGTTAACGTATTTTAAGCGACGCCAAAGCCAGCAACATCAGCATGGCGCCCACAATCCAAAAGCGGACAATGACCTTGGACTCAGGCACGCCGCAAAGCTCAAAATGGTGGTGAATAGGCGCCATTTTAAACAAGCGTTTGCCGTGCGTGAGTTTGAAATATCCCATTTGCAAAATGACGGATAAAGTTTCTATCACAAAGATACCGCCGGCAATAGGCAGCAGAAGCTCTTGTTTTACAATCAGCGCCGCCGTGCCAAGCACGCCGCCTAAAAACAGGGAGCTGGTGTCGCCCATAAACACGCTGGCAGGATAGGCGTTAAACCACAAAAAGCCCAAACACGCCCCCACCAATGCACCCATAAAGACGGTAATTTCCCCCGCGCCCGGCACATAGATAATTTTAAGATAATCGGCAAAATTTACGTTGCCCGCCAAGTACGCAAGCACCGCATACGTCACCGCGGCAAACACCATGCAGCCGCTGGCAAGGCCGTCTAAGCCGTCGGTCAAATTGGTGGCGTTGGACGCCCCCACAATGACCAGCATGGAAAAAGCAAAATAAAACACCGATAAATCCACAAACGTTTTGCTGACATAAGGAATAATCAGCGACGTGGCATACTGTCCGTTGGGCGGGTTTAAGGCCAAATACCCCACCACAATAACCGCCGTAAAAAGCTGTATGGCCAATTTGACCGAAGAGGACATGCCTTCGGGGTTATGTTTAATCAGCTTGGTATAATCGTCCAAAATGCCGGCAAAAGCCAAACACACCGTGGTAAAAAGCATCAGCCCGATATAGGCGCTGTCCAACCGTGCCCACAAAAGCACACTGGCCAGCAGCGTGACCAAAATAAGCAGGCCGCCCATCGTCGGCGTGCCGTTTTTGGCCAGGTGAGAAGCCGGCCCGTATTCGCGCTCTATTTGCTGGATTTTAAACGAACGCAGCTTGGCCACCAAAGACGGCCCCAGCAAAAGCGACAGCAAAAATGCCGTCACAATGGCGCCGCCGGTGCGGAAGGTGATGTAGTTAAAGATATTTAAAAAACTTAAATCGTCTTTAAATAAAGAGAGATAATAGAGCATGGATTAAATCTCCTTAAGCAGGTTTTCAAACTGCATACCGCGCGAGGCTTTCAGCAGGCAGGTGCCGCCGCTTTTTTTGGCAAGCAGGTCTTTAAGTTGCTTGACCCACGCTTGCGGCGTTACCCCATAAGCCACGGTGACGGAAGTGTCGTCTTTCAAGGCGTCGGCGGCGTATTTCATTTCCGGCCCGGCCAAGAAGGCATAGTCCACTTTATTGTCCAGCAGCCAGCGGGCCACCAGACGGTGGTAATTTTTGGACGTTTCGCCCAGTTCCTTCATATCCCCCAGCACGGCAATGCGCGGGGAGCCGGGCTCTTTGCCCAAAATTTCCAGCGCGTTTTGCATGCTGGCCGGGTTGGCATTATAGCAGTCCAAAATAAAATCCGTATCGCCCCGTTTAAGGTGTTCCATGCGCATGGGCATGGGCGTATAGGCCAGCAGGCCTTTTTTAATTTCGTCCATAAAAAGCCCCAGCGCAATGGCGGCCGCACAAGCGGCGGCGGCGTTTAATTTGTCGTGGTGGAGCAGCTGAATATCAATGACATAGGCTTCGTTTTTGTAAGTAAAAGAAAAATTGTCCGTATCCAAAATGCGCAAGTCCGCATTGGGCGAAAAACCAAAGCTGATGCTTTTGCCTTTATAGGCTTCCAACCGGCACAGGCGTTCGTCGTCCACGTTATACACCAGCGTGCCGCCCGGCGCCATGCAAGGGATAATTTCCGTCTTGGTTTTATAGACGGTTTCCAAATCTTTAAAATATTCCAGGTGCGCGGCGGACACATTGGTCAGCACTGCCACGTCCGGCACGGCCAGGCTGGCCGTTTCGGCAATGTCGCCCGGGTGGGAAGCGCCCAGCTCAAAGACACCAAATTTGTGTTTGGGCTGGATTTCCAACAAAGAAAACGGCACCCCGAACTGATTGTTAAAATTGCCCATATTGGCCACGGTTTCCCCCGCCTGCTGGCAGATGGATTTAAGCATTTGCTTGGTGGTGCTTTTGCCGTTGGAACCGGTAATGGCGGCCACCTTTATGGTGCTGTTTAAACGGTGGTATTTGGCCAGCGCCTGCAAGGCCTTTAAGGAGTTTTCCACCTCCAGCACGTCCACTTTGCCTAAAATGTCTGCCGGAATGCGGTTCTTTTCCCCCACAATCAGGCTGGCACCCTTTTTTACCACGTCTTCAATAAATTCATGCGCGTCGTGATTATGGCCTTTTAAAGCCCAAAAAACGTCGCCCGCGGCCAGCACGCGGCTGTCGGTTACAAAAGACTGGATTTTTACTTGGGGATCACGGGCGTGCAATTTCCCAGCGGTAATAGAAGCAAGTTTAGACAAAGTAAGGTTTAATTTCATACGTTCTCCTTGGCATAACTACTAAATTTTCGGCGTTTTGGGTTCCGGCAGCAACTCTTCCGGCCGGTCCGGGGGTACGGCGTCCATGGCCAAAAGCCCTTCGGCCACTTCTTTAAACACCGGGGCGGCCGCCGTGCCGCCAAAGGTGTATTTGGCAGGATTATCCAACACAACCAAAATGGTAAAGCGCGGGTCTTGCACCGGGGTAAACCCGCAGAAAGACACCACGTGGTGGCGCTTGGCATAGCCGCCTTCTTTGCTCAGTTTTTCGGCGGTGCCCGTTTTGCCGGCCACGCTGTAGCCTTTTATTTGCGCTTTTTTGCCGGAACCTTCTTTGACTACGTGTTCCAGCACTTTTTTCATCGTGTCCACGGTTTCGGGCTTGAGCACACGGCGAATGCGCTGCACTTCGGCTTTATGGTCCACGCGGCCGTCGGCATATTCTATGCTGTCTTCTTTTTTCGGCTGCATCAGCCAACCGCCGTTGGCAATGGCAGAATAGGCCCCGATCAGCTGCACCGGGGTGAGCGAAATGCCATAACCGTAGCCTTTGGTGGCCGTATCCTCCTCTGTTCACTTGTTATAGGGCGGCACATAACCTTTGGACTCGCCGTTAAAGTTAATGTCTGTCTTGGTGCCAAAGCCAAAGGCTTTAATATAGTAAAAAAGGTTTTTGGCCCCCAACTCAAGCGCAATTTTGCCGGCGCCGATGTTGGAAGAAAGGGCCATAATTTCCGGAATAGTCAGCGCGTCTTTTTTATGCTGATTGTCGCGCACCACCACCCCGCGGGCAATTTCCCACTTGCGCCCGCTCATGTCAATGGAGTCGTTGATAGACACCGCTCCCGCGTCCAGCGCCGAAGAAATGGCAACCGTCTTAAAGGTGGAACCCGGCTCATACGTAAATTGGAACGGCAAAGACTGCCCGTCTTTGCGCGGGTAAGAAGCCGCGGCCAAAATGCGCCCCGTTTTGGGCTCTTGCACCACAATCATGCCGTGTTCGGGTTCATAATCTTTAACGGCTTTTTCCAGTGCTTTTTCGGCATAATATTGGGCCAGCATGTCTATGGTCAAATATACGCTGCCCACGGAGCGTTCTTCTTTCAAGCTGCGGTCATAAATCACTTCCCCGCGGCGGGCGCGTTTGGCAAGGCGTTTGCTGATATCTTGGCTGAGCTCGCTGTTAAACATTTGCTCTATGCCAGAAAGACCCAAATTTTTAGAATTGGCCGCCCCCAAAATATCAATGGCGCTGCTGCCATAGGGGTGCACGCGTTCATATTCGGGCGTTAAGTCCAGCCCTTGGCCGATGGAGGTTTTCATGGCGGGCAGCAGGTTCATGTAAGTGTCCGGCTTTATTTTTTTGGCCACGAAAAAGAAATTTTTATTTCTGTTCCATTTGCGTTCAATGTCTTTTTTGGAAATATGCAAAGCGTCCGCCAAAAAAGAAATGGTTTTGTTTTTGTCTTTTACATACCGCTTGCTTATGCCGCACGAATGCGTGCGCACGGACTCGGCCAAAAAGCGGCCTTTTACGTCGTAAATTTTGCCTCTTAAGCGGTCTTCGTCCAAATAGTTGTAAATGGCCCGTTCTGCCTTGCTGGCAAACTCGTCATGCTGGAAGGTTTGCATATAAAACAAACGCACGCCAATGCACAAAGGCGCCAACAGACACAGCAGTCCGCACAGCTTCATGCGGGCTTTGGTATTGTAAATAAAGGGGTTGTTTCTCTGTCTTAACATTTAATCTTCCAACACAATAACCTGCTGCGGCGGCGTGCGGCGCAAATGCAGGGTTTCTTGGGCCAGCTGCTGCACCGTTTGCGGGCTTTCCAGGCGTATGGCTTCCAACTCCAAATATTGGTTACGCGCGCGCTTGATGTCCACCTCGTTCTGCAGGCGGCCTATTTCCCGCCCGGAACGGTTGATTTCAATACGCATCATCACCACGCCAAAAGCAAACACGCTTAATGCAAACACCAGTCCAAATAATTTCATACTCTCTCTATCACCCTTAATTTTGCGCTGCGGCTGCGCGGGTTCTGGCGCACTTCTTCATATTCAGGCGCCACCACATGTTTGTTGACCAAACGCCACGCTCCGCCGGAAGCAAGCTCTTTAAAACGGTTTTTAACCATACGGTCTTCCAGCGAATGAAACGTAATAATGCCCGCCCGGCCGCTGGGTTTTACAATATCCTGCAGCACCTCAAGCACGGTGCGCACGCAGCCCAGTTCGTCGTTTACGGCAATGCGCAGCGCCTGAAAAGTTTGCGTAGCGGGGTGGATTTTGCCGCGGCCGTGCACCACGCTTTCCACAATTTTTTTAAGTTGAAACGTCGTTTCAATTTTGCCTTGCCGCCGCGCAGCCATAATGGCCATGGCAATGGCATGGGCGTTTCTCTCTTCGCCAAATTCCGTCAAAATACGCTCCAAATCCGCCAGTCCCCATTCGTTAACGATGGTGGCGGCCGTCAGCGGCGCAGACAAATCAAACCGCATATCCAGCGGGCCGTCGCGCAGCAGGCTAAAGCCGCGCTGCGGATTATCTAGCTGATAGGAACTGAGCCCCAAATCAAACAAAGCGCCGTCAGCTCCGTTTATGCCGGCATCTTTTAGCACCTGCGGCGCCTGCGTATACGAAGCATGCACGGCCGTCAGGCGCGCGTCTTGGACGTTTTGGCGGGCCATGGCCAGGGCTTCTTCGTCTTTGTCAAAGCCGAACAACCGTGCCGAAGACCCCAAGCGGGACAAAAAATACTTAGCATGGCCGCCAAGGCCCAGCGTGCCGTCCACATACACGCCGTTTGGGTTGGTCAAAAGCAAATCAGCCGCTTGCGAGGCCAAGACGGGAATATGCGTCCACTGCGTCATTAAAAACTCCCCCGGTAGCTGTTGGTTTCCACCATTTTCAGTTTCGGTATTACCGTTTTTTGCTGTCCCTGGCCGGAAGAGGCCGTGTTTTGGCTGCGCTGCACCTGGGCTTGCATTGGCTGCGTTTGCGGCTTGCCCGTGGGCACGGCTATGGTCTGGGTGGAAGAGAGCACCGTGGCCGGAATGTTCTTTTTATTTAGGAACAAATGCCCCTCGGAATGTTTGGCCAAATCGTGCAGCCATACGTTTTGCAGCACGGACACTTTGGTAAACGGCATGCCGTAAGCGCGGTAAAGCGCCTGGTGCACCGGCGAGCCGGCTTTTAGTTCATTGCAAAAACGGTAAAATTCGTCGCGCGTGCGTTCGTTAAGCAAATAGTCCACCAAGCTGTAAGCCTGCGTATACCAAATTTCCGCCTGGGCGGAAGTTAACGCGGAAAGGTCTTCCATTTGCATCATATTTTCCAGTTCAATATATTTGCCCGACAAAATGCTGCGCAGGCTGTTGTCAATCCAGCCGGGTTTTTGTTTGGTGGCGTGAATTTGCATATACACCGCCATGCCTTCCGACAGCCACAAAGGCGAAATGGCAGGCAAAAAGTAGCCGTCAAAATACAAATGCGTCAGTTCATGCACGGAAAGCGGATAAAAGTTGCGCCCTTCCAGCACGTACATGGTATCGGCCTTTAAGTCCGACGCGGCGCCGGACCACGGCGGACGCTTGGTAAAGCCCATATAGCTTTCTTTATCCT
>CALUQA010000087.1 GCA_944322775.1 uncultured Elusimicrobiales bacterium | reverse complement strand
ATAAACAAGTATGTTGCTTAATTTGGTAAAATTTATAGCAAGGGTGTTCTTTAAAACGTTTTATGATTTTAAGGTGGAAGGGTTGGAAAATATTCCCAAAACCGGCGCCTTAATCATTGCAGGCAACCATTTGTCCAATGCCGATCCCCCGGCCATCGGCGCTTTTGCCGGGCTGGTGCGGGACTCGCGCTTTATGGCTAAAAAAGAACTTTTTGCCATACCGGTGCTGGGCTGGTTTTTCCGGCGGTGCGGCTATATCTCGGTGGATCGCAAAAGAGCCATCGGGGATTTTGGCGCGCTGGAAGAAGCCATCGCCGCGCTGGAACGCGGGGAAAGCGTAATTATGTTCCCGGAAGGGACACGCTCCAAAACCGGCAAACCGCAAAAACCCAAAAGCGGCGTGGGGCTGCTGGTGTATAAAACCGGCGCGCCCGTTTTGCCCGTAAAGGTGCAAGGCACATTTGGCTGGCCGTGGGTGCGGCATATCCGCGTGAAATTCGGCACGCCGTTTACGCTGCAAAAAGACCCCGCTTTGGAACACAAAGCGCAGTATAAACAATTTGCTAATGAAATAATGGAAAAAATAAATTCAATTACTATCTAAACGGAGGGAACGCGCCAAGCCCGCAAGAGCGAGGCGTAAATAAGGACTTATGACAACGACTAACGAAGAAATTAAACAGACTGAAGAAACAACCAATGAGCCCGAAATGACCATGGACGAGTTGATTGCACAACAAGAGTCTTTATCGGAACATCTCAATAAACGCGAAATTGTGGAAGTAACCGTTGTACAAATTACGGGGGACTATATTTTGGTGGACACCGGTGCCAAAAAAGAAGGCGCCATTGCTGTTTCCGAATTTGCTGGCAAAAACCTGCCGGCCGTCGGGGACAAAGTGTCTGCCGTACTCGTCAAACGCGGAAATGACGAAAGACATTCCATTTTATCTCATAAAAAAGCCTTGGAAATGCAGGGCTGGGATATTTGCAAACAAGCCTATGAAAACAAAGAACGCGTCAAAGGCGTCATTTTGCAGACCGTTAAAGGCGGCTACATTGTGGACGTTTTCGGCGTGAGCGGTTTTATGCCGTTGTCTTTATCTGAACTGCACACCGCTTATAAACATTATTTGCCCGTGGGCGCCAAAATTAAAGCGGTGATTGTGGAATTTTCCAAAGAAAAACAGAAACTCATCGTTTCCCGCAAACAGGTGCTGGAAGAAGACGAAGCCGTGCGCCGCACCGAAGTGTTGGGCCAAATTAAAGAAGGCGACGTGCTGCGCGTAGTGGTGGCAAAAGTGGACAAGGACCGCTTGTTCCTGCGCTTCCACGGCATTGAAGGCGTGGTGAATTTGGAAAACATCGCTTGGAAAGAACCCGAAGCCGCTTTGGCCAACTATCGCCGCGGCCAGCGCCTTAAAGCCAAATTGCTCAAACTGGACAAAGAAACCCCGAGACTGGAATTTGGCCTTAAACAGCTTTTCCTCAACCCGGCCGATGCTTTAAAACGCCGCTATCCGTATAAGAGCTCCGTCAAAGCCACGGTGACCAAAGTAGACGCCGAAAATGGCGTGGAATGCACCAACGGAAAAAACAACACCAAAGGCCACATCAGCCCCTTTGAAATGGGCCGTGACTTTAACGCCAAAGAAGGTGATGTCATTACCGCTTTGGTGGTGGGTGTTGACCCGGAAACCTTCACGGTGAACCTCTCCGTCAAGAAATATGACCAAGTGCAAAACCGCAAAGTGGTGGCGCAGTATTTGAAGCAAGCTCCGCGCCCGACCTTGGGCCAGCTCTTGGAAGATTCTTTTAAGACGGTGGAAGAATCCGAAGAAAAATAGTTTAGAGCGTAATTGAAAGCCCCGCCCGACGGCGGGGCTTTTTGTTTATGGCGCGGCGTGCGAATGCTTTGTAACTGATATAATTTATATATGGAAAAACTGCTTCTTTTATCTTGCTGCGCGCCTTGTTCGTGCGGAGTAATCCAAAATTTGGCTCAACAAGGGCGTCAATTTACGGTATTATTTTATAATCCCAATATCGACAGCGAAGCGGAATATCAAAAACGCCTGGCTGAAAATAAGCGCGTCTGTGCGCGCTTTGGGGTACCCTTTGCCGAGCTGCCCTATGAGCCGCACGTGTGGCGTGAAGCCGTAAAAGGATTAGAGCAAGAACCGGAAAGAGGCAAGCGCTGTTCGGCTTGTTTTTATTTGCGTTTGCGCCGTGCGGCCCAATATGCCAAAGAAAACGGTTTTACGGCCTTTTCTTCGGTGTTGGGCATTTCACGCCATAAAGATTTGCAACAGGTGAATGCCGCCGCCTTGGCCGCGGCCGAAAAAGAGCAAATCCCTTACGATTTGACCAATTGGCGTAAAGGGGGCACGCAGCAGTTAAAAACCGCCCTAATGCGGGAAATGCAGATTTATAATCAAAATTATTGCGGCTGTATATACAGCCGCCGCAAGGATACCCATGAAAAAGACGCTTAACGTTTTATATATCGTTTTGGCATTTATCGGTTGGCTGTGGTTTACGGTGCAATTTGTTTTGCTGGTGGTGTTGCCGTGGCAGCCGGTGCAGGACTTTTTGCAGAGAGAAATTTCCCGCGCGGCCGGGCGCCCGGTGCAGGCCCAGCGCATTTCGGCACGGCTTTCGGGCTTTATTTTGCGTGACGTAAAGGTGGCTTCTTCGGCAGAGAACGCCGCCCAGGGGCAGTTGTTCCAAGCCCGCCGCGTGCAGCTGCGCTGGAGCCCGTGGGCCTTGCTTAGCGGGCGGCTGAAAATAAAAACCGTTTCGCTGGACGGCTTGCAGTTGCAGGTTATCCGCTATGCGGACGGAACCTTTAATTTTGATGGCCTGTTTGGTGCCGGTGCACCGTCTAAGGCAGAAGACCCCGCACAGCCAAGCGCCTTGCCCTTGGATTTAAGCATACGCAATTTGCGTTTGACCAACAGCCATATCGTGTTTGTGGACCAACTGCTTAAGCAGACATTGCAGGCAGACAATGTGTTTTTGTCCGTGCAGCGTTTTACGTTTGATACGCCTTTTCCCGTCAGCTTAAATGCGGATTTGACCTTTACGCCCGACGGACAAGAAAGCCAAAGTGCCCAGCTGGGCTTTACCGTGTGGCCGGATTTGAAGCTGGGGGACTGGGCGGCAGCTTCCGTGCAGATAAAGCGCCTGGTGCTTAAACGTGCCGGCGGGGTAATGGTCATTAGCGGGGACGTGAAGAACTTTCAAAAGCCCGCTTTGCGCTTGCAGGTGCAGGGGGAAGACCTCGGCACGGACATGGTGCAATTTCTTTATCCGGCCTTGCCGGGCTGGAGCGTGCAGGATTTGAATATGACCGTGGCGGCCACGGCCGATGTTGCGCAAAAAAAGGCGGAGGTGGCGGCCTTGGACGTTAAACTGTCCGACGTGAAGGTGGCCTCTTCGGCCACGCTTTCCCTGCCGGCGCTGACTTTGCCTGAAACTTCTTTTTACCTTTCCGGCGCGGCGGACTGGGGGCAAAACCGCGTGGCGGTTTCTTCCTTTACGGTGCAAAGCCAAGGCTTGCAAGCTGCGGCCGCCGATGAAACGTGGCAGGCCGATATTCCGTCTTTGTCTGTTGGCTTTTCCGGCAGCGGAGACGGCGCGCAAAAAACATTGGACGTAAGCGCCTTTAGCGCCAGTGTCTCTTCGGCCACGGTGCGTGCCGAACAGGCACCCTACGGGCCGGAGGTGTATTTCCCGTATGGCGAATTATATGCGTCCGGCACGGCGGACCTGACCAAGCAACAGGCGCAGGTATCTTCTTTTACGGCCAGTTTGTGGTCGTTTTTTGTTTCTTCTTCGGGCACGGTGATGTGGGGGCAGAACCCGTCCGTTTCCGGTCAAAGCGAGTTTGAGTTTAATTTGCGCACCATTGGCGAGGGTTTGGCTGCTTTAAAGCCTTATCAGCTGCGTGGCACGGTGCTGGGCAAGGCTTCCGGCACGCCTCAAAAATCTTTTGCCCAGGTTGATTTTCAAGCCGTGGCCGGCGTGTGGCCGCAAGGGGGAAAACTGACCGAGTTTGACACCCGCGCCACCCTGACGGACATGAAAGAACTGCAGTTAAAACACTTT
>CALUQA010000086.1 GCA_944322775.1 uncultured Elusimicrobiales bacterium | reverse complement strand
AAGGTTTCAAGCCCCCATCGTTTGCAGGTGAGGAAGTCGTCCTCACCGCGGCCTGGGGCGAGGTGCACAATACCCACACCGGCGTCCATGGTCACAAAGTCCGTCCAAATAACGGGGTTTTGTTTTTGCGTAAGCGGGTGATAATATTTCAGGCCCACCAAGTTTTCGCCGCGCACGGCGGAAACTTTTTTGGCTTTAAGGCCGGTGTTTTTCAAAAATTCGTCTGCCAGCTTGTCGGCCACCACGTAGTATTCCTGCGTGTTTTCGTCCTGCAAGACGGCATAATCTTCGTCTTTATTGACGGCGGCGGCCATGTTGGAAGGAATGGTCCAAGGGGTGGTCGTCCACACGCCCAAAGAAACGGGTTTGGAAAAGTCCAAATTGCCAAACACTTCCGCCGTCGGGTTTACCAGTTTAAAGCGCAGGTAAATGGAAGAAGAGGCAATGTCTTTATATTCCGTTTCGGCATCGGCCAGGGCCGTTTCGCAGTGGGAGCACCAGGTAATGGTTTTCTGGCCTTTATAGACGTAGCCTTTTTCAATCAAATCCAAAAATACGCCGATGGTAATGCCTTCGTAGCGTTCCGACATCGTCAGATACGGGTTGTTCCATTCGCCCTGCACGCCCAGGCGTTTAAAACCCTGGCGCTGCAAGTCAATAAATTTGGCGGCAAAAGCACGGGCTTTTTTGCGGAAGGCAGGCACGTCGGTGACGTGTTTTTTGTCTATTTTCAATTCCTTCATCAGCGCCTGTTCAATGGGCAGGCCATGGCAGTCCCACCCCGGCACATAAGGCGTATAAAAGCCCATCAGGGCGCGGCTTTTTAAAATAATATCCTTAATGGTTTTATCCAGCGCGTGGCCAATGTGAATTTTGCCGTTGGCATACGGAGGCCCGTCGTGCAAAACAAAATGTTTGCCCTGTTCGTTTTTCTTCAAAATAGCTTGATAGAGGTTAATTTCTTTCCAAAAATCCAAGATTTTGGGTTCTTTTTGCGCCAAACCGGCACGCATAGGAAAATCCGTTTTAGGCAATAAAACGGTTGCAGAATATTTATTTTTAGCCATGGTTCACTCTCTTATATAAGGATATAGTTTATTATACGAAATATGGGGCCGCCCTTACAGGCATTGGTACGCGCGGGAAGGAAAGGGGCTTCTCAAAGCAGGCTTAATATGCTATGCTGGAAGTCCACCCCTCGGTGGAGGAGGCAAACGCCCATGAGAATGATTGACATTATTATTAAGAAACGCGACGGTAAACAACTAACCGCCGAAGAATTTGATTTTGTCGCTCAAGCCGCAGCCAAAGGAACCGTACCGGATTACCAACTGTCGGCTTTTTTAATGGCCTGTTTTTTAAATCCTCTTTCCGACAAAGAAACGGCACTTTTAACCAAAGCCATGGCGCATTCCGGTGCCCGGTTGGACTTTTCCGACATTGACATGCCCAAAGTGGACAAACATTCCACCGGCGGCGTGGGGGACGGGGTTTCTTTGCCGCTGGCACCGCTGGTGGCTTGCGCGGGGGTAGCCGTGCCGATGATGTCCGGCCGCGGGCTGGGGCATACCGGCGGCACGCTGGACAAATTGGAGTCCATTAAAAATTTTGAAATTCGCATTCCGGCCAAACTCATTCACCGTCAAATTCAAAAATTGGGCGTGTGCATGTTTGGCCAAACCAAAGACTTGGCGCCGGCCGACCGCAAGCTTTATTCGCTGCGCGACGCCACCGGCACCGTGGAAAGCCGCCCGCTGATTGTGGCCAGCATTCTTTCCAAAAAATATGCTGAAGGCGTAGACAGCCTGCTCATGGACGTAAAATACGGCTCGGGCGCTTTTATGCAAAAGCTGGAAGACAGCAAAAAACTGGCCAAAATGCTGGTCAACACGGCCAAACTGTTGGGCCTTAACTGCCGCGACTTAATTACGTATATGGACCAGCCGCTGGGCCGCGCCGTGGGCAATGCAAACGAAATGTACCAAACCATTCAAATTTTAAAAGGCCACAAAGACCTGGCGCCGGACTTTTATGAAGCCGTCATTGAAACGGGCGCCCACATGCTGGTCATCAGCGGACGGGAAAAAGACCTCTCCAAGGCGCGCAAATTGCTGGAAGGATATATTGCTGACGGCAGCGCTTTGCAAAAATTCCGCGAAATGGTCAAATGGCAGGGCGGCAACCCCAAAGTGGTGGACGAACCGGAAAAACACCTTAAAAATGCCAAACTGTCTTACGACTTTAAAGCGGACAAAAAAGGCTATGTCGGCTTTATTGACGCCAAACTGACCGGCCGGGCCGGCGTGCTTTTGGGCGCCGGGCGCGACCGCATGGAAGACAAAATAGACTTTGGCGCCGGCATTTGGCTGCACAAAAAAGCAGGCGACGCCGTCAAAAAAGGCGACGTGATTGCCACGCTCTACGCTTCCGACCCCAAACGTTTGGAAGCCGGAACGGAACTGTTCAAAAAAGCGGTGCGCATTACGGCGGCCAAACCCAAGCCGTATAAACTGGTGCACAGCATTATTAAATAGGAGCCTATGAAAAAGACCATTCTTTTTGGATTGTTGGGATTTTTATTATTTGGAGGATGCAGTATGTCGCAAGAACAAGGGGACCTATATAAAACTTCCGCCGGAGACGTGTATGTGTTGCCGCTGGGCCACGGCTCCGTGCAAATACGCTGGGACGGCAAAACCATTCAGGTGGACCCGTACTCTGCCGTAGCCGAATACGAAACCCTGCCCAAAGCAGACCTGGTGCTTATTACCCACGACCATTACGACCACTTGGACAAAAAAGCCTGGTCCGCCACGCAAAAAGAGGACACCGTGTTTATCGCTTCGCCCTCTTCGGCCAAAGAGTTGCCGCAAGGCGCCATCGCTTTGTCCAACGGGGACAGCACCCAATGGCAAGGCATTACCATTGACGCCGTGCCCGCCTATAACATGGTGCACAAACAGCCTAACGGCAAGTTTTGGCACCCCAAAGGCTGGGGCAACGGCTATGTGCTGCACTTTGGCGACTTCCGCCTTTACCTGGCCGGCGATACGGAAAACATACCCGAAATGGCCAAAATAGCCGGTGTGGACGTGGCGTTTATGCCCAAAAACCTGCCTTATACCATGACCGACGAAATGTTTGTAGACGCCGCCAAGCGCCTTAAACCCAAAGTGCTTTATCCGTACCACTACGAAACGGTGGACAAAATAAAGCTGCAATCGGCCGTTGGAAAAGACACGGTAATCAAATAATTTAAAGGCCTCCTTTACCGGGGGCCTTTTTTACGCGCTAAAAAAAGCCGCATATTTTTAAAAAATTTAGTAAAGTGTACTATCTTTTATTTAGGAGGAAGCATGACGCAAGACCCTGTTATACAAGAAAAGCAACCCGTGGCCTTGTGGCTGGTGTTCCTGACGGAAATGTGGGAACGCTTCAGCTACTACGCCATGCGCAGTATCCTCATTCTTTACATGGTTTACCTGCTGCAAATGGACAAAAGCGGCGCGGCAAACGTGTACGGCACCTTTACCAGTTTGGTCTATTTGTCCACGCTGTTGGGCGGCTTTCTGGCAGACCGCTATTTGGGCCAGCGCTGGTCCATTATTTTAGGCTCTTTGCTTATTATAGGCGGCATGTTTGTGATGAGCATTCCCACTATGGGCATGCTGTATTTGGCCATGGGCCTGCTGATTTTAGGCAACGGGTTTTTTAAGTCCAACGTAACCGCCATTGTGGGCCAGCTTTACGGCCCCAACGACCCGCGGCGCGACGGCGGCTTTACCATTTTTTACATGAGCGTAAATATAGGCGCTTTTTTCGGTCCGCTGGCGGTGGGATATTTTGCCTCCCGCGGCAATTATAAAGCGGCATTTTGGATTGCAGGAGCCGGCATGATTGTGGGCTTGCTGACATTTTTGTTTGGGCAGAAAAAATACCTCAGCGGCAAAGGCCTGCCCCCGCAAGACAAGCCCGTGTTTTATAAAGACGCCGTGCTTTGGGCCGTGCTGATAGGCGTCTGTATTATCGGACTCTACATGAAGGGCTGGCACGCCGCCGCCTGGGTGTGTGCGGCCGCCTTGGCTATAGGCTACGCGCTGTATGCCAAAACCCATAAAAAAGAAGAAGGCAAACACCCCCCGCTGACCACCGAAGAAAAACAAAAAATGGCGGTCATCGGCATTATGGCGTTTTTCACCATTTTCTTTTGGGCGGCCTTTGAGCAGGCCGGCGCGGCGCGGAACCGGTTTGCCTACGAATACACCAACCGCGTCATTACGCTGGGCTCGTGGAGTTGGGAAATACCGGCCAACTGGTTTCAGTCTTTAAACCCGCTCTACATCGTCATTTTTGCGCCGCTGTTTTCCAAACTGTGGATCAGCCTGGCCAAAAAAGGCAAAGAGCCTTCCACCCCGGCCAAGTTTGTGGTGTCTTTGTGGCTGTTGGCGGCGGGCTTTGCCGTGATGCTTTTGGGCGCGTTTGCCCTTATCGGCAATGCCAAAATCAGCCTGTTTTATTTGGCGTTTACGTATTTGTTCCACACGTTTGGCGAGCTGTGCATTTCCCCGGTGGGCAAATCCATGGTCACCAAGCTGGCGCCTGCGCGGTTTGTGTCGCTGCTGATGGGCGTGTGGTTTTTGTCCAATGCGGCGGCCAACAAGCTGGCCGGCGTTTATTCGGGCTACTTCCAAAAAATCAGCAATGTGCAATTTTTCTTGTGTCTGGTGGTGGTGCCGCTGGCGGTGTCCGGCATACTGATTTTTAGCATGAAAGGCATTAAAAAATGGATGCACGGCGTGCATTAAAAATCTAAAAACAAAACCCCGCGTTTAAGACGCGGGGTTTTTGTTTTTAAAACTAGTTGGCAGGGGCAAAACCTTTGCCGCCCACAAAGCCTTCCGGCGTGCCCGGAGGAAGCGGCAAAGAAGTGTCTTCCGAGGCCGGCTCCGGCTGGGCAAACGGGTTTGGCAAAGCGGTGTTTTGCGTGGTGTGCAAAGGCTTGTCCGGCAAGTCGGGCAGGCCCACATTTTGGGTGGTTTCCGTCGGTTTGGCGGGCAAGTCGGGCAGGCCCATATTTTGCGTGGTTTCCGTCGGTTTGGCGGGCATGTCGGGCAAGCCCATATTTTGCGTGGTATGCGTTGGTTTAAGCTCGCCGGAAATGCCGGAGGTAGTTATTTCGGCCGGCTGCGGGGTTTGCGCAGCAGGGGCCTGTTTTTCTTGCTCGTCCACGGGCGCTTGCGCAGACGCTACCTCTGCGCCCGAAGCCTCGGCCGACACGTCTGCATTGTCGGCGCGCGCGGCGGAAACTTCTTCTTGAACCGGGGTGCTGTTTTTAGCCGCGGGCGCTTCATTGGCCTCGTCAGTCTTGTCCTTCTTTTTAAACAAACCGAAAATGCCTCCCAAGCCTTTTTTAACGGTGCGGCTGGCAAAGTTATTGGCCACCCCCTGTGTGACAAACGAAGTGATGGAAGAGGTCATGTTCATGCTGCCCGTAGGTTTGTCCATAGTGCCGCCCACCGTCAGCGTCAGGGGCATAATACCGTCGTCATAATGGCGGCCGGGGGCGGCATTTACTTTCATGTCCAGTTTCTGGTTTTTAAAGTTCATGTCCCCCGTGAGGTTAAAAGACATTAAGTCGGACACAAAAGAGCCTTTTTTTAAATTGGCCGTTCCATTGGTAAACGTCATATCCGTCGTGAACAGTTCAAAAGCCAGGCGGCCGTCCACCTTTTGGTCCGTATAAGGCACCATAATTTCCACGTCATTTCCGTTTTCGTCTTTAACCACCTGCACCACCATATCGGCCGGTTTTTTGGCTTTGTCTTTGTCGGAGGAAATCACGTCCAGCATGCCCTGGCCCAAGCCGTTCAAAACGGCAAAAACGTTTAAGCTGTTAATCACTTTGCTCACGGCGCTTAACGAAGTGAACAGCACGCGGCTGAGCAGGTTGGCCTGCGTCAGGTGGTCCAAATCTTTAATTTCCCCGGAGCCCGTTTGCAGGCTTAACTGTCCGTGCGCCTGCTCAAGCGTAGAGGTAACGTTTTGCATGTCCGCCGTAAAATGAATATCCGTTCCCCACAAATAAGACGTATCCAACGAGTCTATGTCTATTTGCGCTTTAAGGTTAATGGGCAGCGGCGCCGCTTGGCTTTCGGCTTGCGGGGCGGGAGAGGCAGTGGCCGCTTCTTGCACAGACGTTGTTTGGGCTGGCTGAACCGCATTTTGCCCCATGGGGGAAAGTGCCAAACGTTTGGCATAGAACGTTAAATCCGCATTGATTTCCT
>CALUQA010000085.1 GCA_944322775.1 uncultured Elusimicrobiales bacterium | reverse complement strand
GGACCCCCAACAAGCCACGGGGCTGCGCGGCAAAGCCGCCGAGGAAGCCAAACACCACGATATTATTGCCCAAAAAACGGGCCAAACTGCCACCCCCTGCCGCTGGAAAATATATTGGTATTTGTTCCTGGCCCGCACGCTGGGGCTGACGTTTGCCATTAAACTGATGGAAAACAACGAAGGGCAAGCTTCCGCCACCTATTTTACGTACAGCGACCAGCCCGAAATTCAAAAACTTTCCATGGAAGAAGAAAACCACGAGCAGGCACTGATTGCTTTAATTAACGAAGAACGCCTGCAATATATGGGCTCTGTGGTGCTGGGCTTAAGCGACGCGTTGGTGGAATTTACCGGTGCGCTGGCCGGTTTTACCTTTGCCCTGCAAAACCCCAAACTGGTGGCTTTGACGGGCGCCATTACGGGCATTGCCGCAGCACTGAGCATGGCCTCTTCGGAATATCTTTCTTCCAAGACGGAAAAAGCCGCCGGCAAGCACCCCTTTAAAGCCGCCGTGTATACCGGCGGGGCTTATGTGCTGACGGTGGCGCTGTTGGTGGCCCCGTATGCGTTGCTGAGCAATGTATTTATTGCCTTGGCACTGATGTTGGTGCTTGCTTTGTGCGTGATTGCCGGCTTTACGTTTTACTATGCCGTGGCCAAAGGCGAAAACTTTAAAGGCCGCTTCTTGGAAATGGCCGGCTTAAGTTTTGGCGTGGCAGCCGTCAGTTTTATTATCGGCTATGCGTTGCAAGCCTGGACGGGCATTCAAGCCGGCTGATATTTACTGCAACTAAAAAGGACGCCTGCGGGCGTCCTTTTTTATGGGCCAATTATAAATCGGCGGTTATTTCTATGGGGCAATGGTCCGAGCCCATCACGTCGGAAAGCATGCCCGCGCTTTTTAGCTTGCCCACCGAAGGCGTGTCTATAAAGAAATAGTCTATTCTCCAGCCTACGTTTCTTTTGCGGGCGCCGGTCTTGTAGTCCCACCAGCTGTAATGGCCGCCGTCTTTTACAAAATGGCGGAAGGTGTCGGTGTAGCCTTCGGCAAAGAACTTATCCAGCCAGGCGCGTTCTTCCGGCAGAAAGCCGGTGTTTTTTTCGTTTTCTTTCGGGCGGGCCAAATCTATGGGCATGTGGGCGGTGTTTACGTCCCCGCAGACGATGACGGTTTTGCCCGTTTTAAAAAGTTCTTTGCTTTTCTTTAAAAAGCAATCGTAAAAACGCAGTTTAAAATCAATGCGCTGCGGCCCCTGCCCGCCGTTGGGAAAATAGATGTTTAAAAAGAAAAACGTGGGGTACTCCAAAATAAGCGTGCGGCCTTCGCAGTCAAACTCTTTGTTGCCCAAACCGTATTGCACGCTAAGGGGCTCTTGGCGGCTGTAAACGGCCACCCCGCTATAGCCTTTGCGCTCGGCCGAGCAAAAATACGCATGCCAGCCCTGCGGGCTGCGCAACGCCGCTGAAAGTTGCTCCGGCTGGGCTTTAGTTTCCTGCAAGGCCAAAATGTCGGCCCCGCAGTTTTGCAGAAAATCGGCAAAACCTTTTTTTTCTACGGCGCGCAAACCGTTCACGTTCCAAGATATCAGTTTAGTCAACACGGTGAAAACCCCTTAAAATAGTATAATAGTTATTATAATAAATTGCCCGCCTGCGGACGTTTTAGGAGTCAGTATGATTAAACAAGGTAAATGTTTTGTTACTTCGGAGTCCGTCTCCAAAGGACACCCCGACAAAGTGTGTGACCAAATTTCCGACTTAATTTTGGACGAAATTTTAAAGAAAGACCGCACCGCACGCGTGGCCTGCGAAACCTACATCACCCGCGGGCTGGTGGTCGTAGGCGGCGAAATTACCACCAAAACCTGTGTGGACGTGGAACACTTGGTGCGCGGCTTGCTTAAAGACATTGGCTACACGGACGCCAAATACGGCTTTAATGCAGACACCTGCGCCGTGGTAAACGTGATTGGCAAACAATCGCCCGACATCAGCCAAGGCGTGGACGTGGGCGGAGCCGGCGACCAGGGCCTTATGGTCGGCTATGCCGTGGACGAAACCATGGAATATATGCCGCTGCCTTTGGTGCTTTGCAACGACATTTTGCGCAATTTGGAACGCGCGCGCAAAACCAAAACCCTGCCTTACATTGGCCCGGACGCCAAGAGCCAGGTGACCGTGGAATACCGCGACGGTGAACCCGTGCGCGTGGACACGGTGGTGGTATCCACCCAACACACCGAAGATATTTTGGACCGCTCCGGCAATAAAATTACCGAAAAATCCAAAAAAGAAATTGAAGCCGTGGCCATCTTCCCCGCTATTAAAAAATGGATGGATAAAGACACCAAAATTTTAATTAACCCGACGGGCAAATTTGTCATCGGCGGGCCGCAGAGCGACACCGGCATGACCGGACGCAAAATTATCGTAGACACCTACGGCGGCCGCTGCCCGCACGGCGGCGGGGCATTTTCCGGCAAGGACCCCACCAAGGTGGACCGCTCGGCCGCGTACATGGCACGCTATATTGCCAAAAATATTGTGGCGGCCAAACTGGCCAAAGAATGCACCGTGCAGATTGCCTATGCCATCGGCAAAGAAGACCCCGTCGGTTTTTATATAGATACTGACGGCACCGGCAAAATACCCGATGAAAAACTGGCCGAAATTGCACGCAAAATTTTCCCGCTGACGCCCAAAGGGATTATTGAACACTTTAAGCTGCGCAACCCGATTTATTTGCAAACGGCCGCCTATGGTCATTTTGGCCGCAAGGAATTCCCGTGGGAAGCCACCGATAAAGTTAAAGTCCTGCAAGCGGCAGCCGGCAAATAATTTAAATCCCGAAACGAACGATTAGGGATTTTTTATGCCATAAAAAAACTACGTTTCCTTTTGAGGAAACGGAGGCTTTTGTTTAATTGATTATTAAAGGATATTGCAGAAAACTTCGCTCAAGGCTTCATCATCGGCGTTTTGCAGGTTTTCCAGCACCAAATAGATGCTGTCCATTTCCGCCTGGCACAAGTAATGGAATTCTTTCCAGTCGGTAACTTTCGGAAAATCGGCCGATTTGTAAGAGAAGCGCTGATCCGTCACCGGCCCCATCACTTTGGCAAACGCGTACATCAAGGCATGCTTTTGCAAGAGCCCTTCGCCGGAAAGTTTGGCAGAAACCGTCTTTTCCGTCACGGTGCCGTCGGGCTGCACTTCCTGCACCGTATAGGAACCGGGCACCACCAAGTTGCCGCTAAGCTCCAAATGCATCAGCAAGCCTTCCGCCACGTCAGCGGTCGTAAAGGCATAGCCTCTTTCATTTAAGCGCTGGGTAATATTTTGCAAAAACTGCGGAATTTGTTTGGTTTTCTCTTCAGACAAAGTGGGATTAAACCCTTTATATTTTTCTTGTTCGGCCCGCAACGCCTGCACGGCGGCGCGGTCAATGGCGGCCTCTACCGCTTCGGACGGAACAGCTGCCGACAAACCCGGAAGCGTAAAAAGAACGGTCAAAACAAACAGACAAAACTTTTTCATATAAACTATACTCTCCTTGCTTTTTCTTTTATCTTAAAAATTTTACACAAATATGCCCAGGGCCCTTTAGCCCAGAAAGCCTCTAGGACCAAATATCCCGTTTATCGCGTTTAAAAACGCAAGGACAAAGAAGCTTCCGCCCCCAAGCCGTAATAGGCATAGTTGGCGGCCAAGCTTAAGTCCAGATAAGAAGGCAACTTGAAGTTAAAGCCGACGGTAGCGCGGGCCGTGGTGGCGTATTCGCTTTCCCCCACCAGCTCGGGCGCGTTGTCGGCCTGATTGATGTGCAGCGTCGTGTAGTCCACCCCGCCGCCGATATAAGGCACAAAATATTTAAATTTCATAGACAGCACCAGGCTGGCATTGTAATGCGTGGCGGAAAAGTCCCGCGCGCTGGCGCTGTGGCCGGAGACAACCAACATCGGCTGGAAAGAGCCCAGCATTTCGTTGGGGCGCGTAATGCCCCAGCGCAAACCGCCGCCGGCAATGGTCATGCCCTGATAGCTGCTGGCGCGAATAAAACCGTCTAAGCGGAAAGGCATGCCGATATCGGCCTGCAGCCACGGGTAAAACACTTCGCCCACTTCGTCGCGTTCGCCCAAAGCCGTATGGGTGGTTTCATTTTTGCCTTTGCTCATTTTAAAAATCATCGTGCCGCGCGGACCAATTTGAAAGCCGCCCCACCCCAGCACACGGCCGGTGGTATAGGTGCCAGAACCGATAAGGCCGCCCAAGTCTTTGGTAAAAGCGCGCACGTTATCCTGCGATACGTTGGCGGCAAAATCGTCCCAAATATTGCGCGCCTGCGCCGGCAACGTCAGCGCCGCGCAAGCCAGTATGATTAAAAATAGTTTTTTCATGATTCCTCTGTTTATTTTAGGCTTATTTAAAATCCACCCGTTGGCCGACTTTTACGCGGCCTTTAAGCGTGCCGCCGGCAAACTCCAGCGTTTGCACCGCATGGCAAACAATGGGGCTTACGCGCCAGGGCTTCATGTTTTCTTTTACGTAAAGCACGCTGCCGTCTTCGGCCAAAAAAAGCACGTCTATGGCAAAGCGCATAAAGCAGGTGTGAATTTGCACGCAGGGCGAGAGCAGCAAAGCCGTGTTTTTATCCAAACTGCGGCGGAACATCAGGCCTTTTAAACGCTTAAAAAAACTGCGGGCCGTTTCCACTTCCTGCGCCAGTACTGTCCCGTTATCGAGCACACATTTCATAAAGTTTTCTCCGCTAAACGGGTTAAATAGGCCTTGACCCGTTCTTCCAGTTTCCGGTCTTTAAAAACAGCCTCATCGGGCGTTTTGACCCAAAAACCTTTTTTATTTTTAAACACCAGAAACGTCAGTGCTACCTGCCCGTTAAAGTCCACATCGGCAATCAACATATGCTCGTTGGTCAAGGCTGTGCGGTAATCCACCGAAGCAAACTGCGCCTGCGGCGCGTCATAGCGGCAGTCTTTTTTGCATTGCTGCAGGAAACGATAAACGTCTTTATCCAACACTTTTACGTTTTTATATTTTCCGCCCGAAAGCGGCATAAGCAAAACGCCGTTTTCGTTTTTTACGTCTTTTACGTCAAACCAACTTCCGTACGAAAAAGTAAAAGCGTGCGCCGCAGAACAAAGCAGCAAAGCCAGCCCTAAAACCGGCGCACGCCAATGCCAAAACATTATTTGGGTTCCACCACGCGTTCTACATAAGAACCGGTGCGGGTATCCACCAAAATTTTGTCGCCTTCGTTAATAAAAAGCGGCACTTTGATTTCGGCACCCGTTTCCAAGGTGGCCATTTTGGTCATGTTGGCAACGGTGTCGCCTTTTACGCCCGGCACGGTGGAAGTAACGGTAAGGGGCACTTTAATGGGCAGTTCCATATTAAGCAACTGACCATTGATATAAATGCCCGTCGTTTCCATATTATCTTTCAAATATTTTTTCTGCTCTTTGAGTTTTTCTATGGGCACGGATACCTGCTCATAGTTTTCGCTGTTCATAAACACAGCCATATCGCCTTCGTCATACAGATAGGTAAACGGGCGTTTTTCCACTTCCACTTCTTTAAATTTATCTTCGGGCCGGTAAGCCGTTTCAATCAAAGAACCGGTGTGAATATTGCGCAGTTTTACGCGCACCACGGCGCGGGCCTGGCTTTTGCGGTGATGTTGGAACTCTACGATTTCTACAATCTGTCCGTTCTCATCTTCAAAAATCAGTCCGTCGTGAAACTGAGTGGTGTTAATCATAACTTTGTACCTCTTTGCGGGCGGCCTTGCGGCAAGCCCGTTAATTTTGCGTCAAATTCTTGCTGCCGTTTTTGGTCACCTGAAAGCTGTCTTCCAGGCGCACGCCGTATTTGCCGGGCAGATAAATGCCGGGCTCTACGGTAACGACATAATTTTCTTCCAGCTCGCCAATGGCGCCGGCGCGCTCAATAGGGGCTTCGTGCACTTCAAGCCCAATGCTGTGCCCGGTGGTGTGAATGTAGTATTTGCCGTAGCCGGCGTCTTCAATCACGTCGCGCGCGGCTTTGTCCACCGCGGCCACGGGCAGCCCAGCCTGAAGCAAGCCGCTGGCGGCCTCTTTGGCCATGGCTACAATATGCCAAATTTTGGTGTATTCGGCAGGCTCTTTATCGCCATGCCACCAGCTGCGCGTCATGTCGGAGCAATAACCTTTGTAAAAACAACCGAAATCCATCAGCACGGCTTCATTCTTTTTCAGTTTGCGTTTGGCCGAAGGCGTATGGTGGCAGTCGGCACAGTTTTCGCCAAAGCTGACAATGTTGAACGGAATGCTGTCTGCCCCGCGTTTCATCATGGCAAGCCCCATCATTACGCGCACGTCTTCTTCGCTCATGCCGGTTTTGATGAGGGGTTTTACTTCTTTAAACGCTTCCGAAGCGATGCGGCAGGCTTTTTTAATTAAATCCAGTTCGTCTGCATATTTGGCTTTGCGCATTTCCGCCAGGCCGCCTTCCAACCGGCTTAAGCCGGCCTGCGTCAGCTTTTCGCCGCGCACAAAGTCGGCGCATTGCGGGTCAAAGGCCAAGCGGGTAAACTTCTTTTCCACCGCCAAGTCCAGCGCGGCCCCCAGCATATCCCCCGGCACCGCCATAACCACAAACCCGGGCGCGGCCGAAATTTTGGGCACCATCATTTGTTTGGTCAGGCAATAGGCTTTGCGCGGAGTGAGCAGAAAGACCGCTTCTTCCGCGTCCAAGTCCAAGCCGGAAAAATAGCGCAGCTCCAAGGCGCTCAAACAGACATAGCCGTCCAGCTGTGCATCTTTAAGCAATTTTTGAAAATCTTTCAGGCGTTGTTCGCTTAAGTTCTTCATAATTATTTGCGGGTTAAAATGTCCGCCCCCGTTTCGGTCACCACGGTGGTGTCTTCCAAACGCACGCCGTATTTGCCGGGCAGATAAATGCCGGGCTCCACGGTAATAACGTTGCCTTTTTTAAGCACGGCTTTGGTGGTTTGGTCGTTGCAGGGTTCTTCGTGGATTTCCAACCCTACGCCGTGACCCAAACGGTGCGTAAAATATTCCCCATAACCGGCGGCGGTAATAATGCCGCGGGCCGTGGCGTCCACCTGTTGGGCAGGAACGCCCGGTTTTTCCGCCGCGCTGCCGGCCTGGCGGGCTTTATCCGTAATGTGCCAAATTTTGGTGTATTCTTCCGGCTCTTGGTCGCCGTGCCACCAGCTGCGGGTAATGTCGGAGCAATAGCCGTTGTAAATGCAGCCAAAATCCATCAGTACGGCTTCATTGTCTTTGAGTTTGCGGTGGGACGTTTCATGGTGCGGGTTGGCCGTGTTTTCGCCAAAGGCGATAATGGTTAAAAAGGACGTAGCCGAAGCCCCTTTAACACGCATAAATTTTTCCATTTCGGCGGCTACTTCAAACTCGCTCACCCCGGTTTTGAGCAAGGGTTTAATGTATTCGTACGTTTCAAAAGCAATGCGGTTGCTGTCGCGCAGGCAGGCCACTTCGTGTTCGTCTTTTACCTGGCGCAGCAGGCTGGCGTAGCTGTCGGCTTCGGCAAAGCCGGCGGCTTTAAACAAACTGCCCGCCATATAGTTTTCTTTGGAAGCGTCAAAGCCCACGCGTTTAAGCCCCAAGTGGGCGGCTTCTTTCACTGCGGCGGCGGCCATTTGTTTGTCTTGGCCGATCACCTGCATAAAAGGGTATTTTTCTTTAAGCGTTTCCACATATAATTGGCGGGTAAAGCAAATCAGTCCCCCTTCCTGCAAAAGGAACACCGCTTCTGCCGGGTAAAAATAAAAACCGAGAATATAAAACTGGTCAATGTTGTTGGTAATGACGAGCCCGTCAAAACCGTCGTGTTTCATCAAATTTTTCAGTGCGGCTATTTTTTCCATCACTCTTTGTTGTAATCCCATACAAAAACTCCTGTCGCTATATACAATATTATGATAACACTTTTCCCCCGTTGCGGGCAATGGAAAAAATAAGCCAATCGGACATTTTTTAGATAGCGGCAACACTTGCACGAACGCGAGAAGAAATTATATATAATAAGTTATATTGCGTCCCCAAACGGGAACAGGTATGAGACAACTTTTCATTACCCTTTTGCTGTGCTTGGCCACCGCGGCCAACGCGGCGGTATTTACGTCTAAAGACGGCCGGTTTACCATAGACTTGCCGTCGGGGTGGACTGCGGCGGAAAAACCGGCCGCCGGAGCGGTGCTTTCCGTCATCAAAGGCTCTTCCCGCATTGATTTTAAAAGCGTTCCCGAATGCAAAACCGAAGCCTGCATTGAGCAAAAAACCCAAGACGATTTGGTGGAAGTAAAAAACAAAAAAATGCAGGTGGTGGGCAACACCTATACCGGGGAAGAAATAAAACGCATTGATTTTTCCACCGGCGAACCCTTTTTCTACATCAGCTTTTTTACCGCCAAGAACGATTTTAGCTCCGGTTATTTTCTTATTTCCGGCAATGCCTATTCCGTGCTGGCCAAAGATTTGTCCTATGCGCAGACGGATTTGATTTTTTCGCTCATTTCCCCCGTGCAGCAGCTGGCGCAAGCCCCCGTGCTGGAAATGGACATGACCGATGAACGCGCCTATGACATTGAAGCCCTGCCCGCCGTCAGCCAGGAAAGCCTGCTGACCGAGCAGCCCCTGCAGCCCGTGGAAATTAAACCGGCCGAACAGGTGCAAGCAGCCCCGGCCCAAAAAGCCAAGCCTTCCCGCCCGCTTACGCTGGTCACGCGCAACATGCCGCCTTATATCCAGCAGCTGGGCCATGGGTTTGATGTGCTGGTTGTTTTATTATTCTTGTTTGTTTTGCTGCAGGCCGGTGCCTTGGCGGCGCGTTTGTTTATTAAGCCCGAAAGCCAAACCGAGCAAGTCAACCCGCATTCGCCTTTCCCCATCAAGTTCCGCCGTTTGTACGGCACCCCGTCTTTAATTTACCGCGCGCGGGACAATCAGGGCAATGTATTGCTTTCTTTATCGGGCCGGTGGGACAGTTTGTTCCTCTTTGGCGGGCTGATGCTGATTGTGGCGGCCGTGCTGGTGATGGCGTTTACGGGCGTGATGGAAACCACGCACATCATCAAAATAAGCGCGTTTACGTATAACACCATTTACTCGGCGGTATCCTTAATTATTCCGCTGGGGTTTGTCATCTTTATCTGCGGGCTGCTGTGGTCGCAGCTGGTATTGCGCCAGTTTGCACTTTACGACGGCAAAGGCCATAAAGCCGTTTATGTTATTCAGCGCGGTTTTGGCCTTAAAAAAGAATGCTATTTGGCTTACTTTGTAAAATCCAAAGAAGTATTTTTGCTGGAAAGAAAACGCTTTTCTTACCTTCGCCAATGGCAGTTGCTGGATAAACAGCGCAACGTGCTGGCTCACATTACCGAAGACAATGCCGTCAAAGCCGTTATCCGCAAATTTACCGGTCATTTGTGGGGGCTTTTGCGTGCCAGCTACACCATAGAAGGCCCCATGGAAAGCACCGGCCGCATAGACAATGCCCATGCCGTTTTCAACCGTTTTATTTGTAACATGGACAAACCGCAGGCGCTTTCTTCGCGCGATTTGCTGGTGGCGGCGTTGATTATCAATATCCGCGACCGCGACAAATGGTACCCCTGGTTTTAGCTTCATTTTGAATAACAAAAACCCCGCCGGAAAGCGGGGTTTTTGTTATTTTTTGAAGCGGTTTAAATAGGGGCTGTAATCGGGCAATATTTTTTCGTACGGGCGGGAAAACAACGGCGAAGAAATCAAAAAGTCCGCCGTGGCCCTGTTACATGCCACCGGTATATTCCACACCGCCGCCAAACGCAAAAGGGCTTTTACGTCCGGGTCGTGGGGCAGCTGGTTAAGCGGATCCCAAAAGAAAATAAGCACATGGATTTTTCCTTCCGAAATGGCCGCGCCTATTTGCTGGTCGCCGCCAAATGGGCCGCTGTTATAGCAATGCACGGGGCAGCCCAACTCCTGCTGCAGCAGGGTGCCCGTCGTCCCCGTGGCAAACAGATGGTGCCGGCAGAGGCTGTCTTTGTTAAAGGCAGCCCATTCCATTAAGTCTTTTTTCTTGTTGTCATGGGCAACCAAAGCAATATTTTTTATTTCCGGAATAATCATCATAAGCGCTCCTGTTGCCTTATTGTAACATTATATTTCCTTCCGCAGCAGATTAAAACTTTGCTATTTTAATATATATGCGCATTTTTCTGTTTCTTATTTGTTTGCTGTTCACGCCCTCTGCTTGGGGCGCCGATTTAACGCAGGCCATTTTGGCTGACCAAAAGCAGCCTGTTTTGCAAGGCACCTCTTGGGCGGCCGCCGCGGCGTATGTGGACGGGGAAACGCTGTTTTCCGTCCAACCCGGTTTGCGCCTGGCCCCCGCCTCCACGCTTAAGCTGCTCACCTCTGCCGCGGCGCTGGAAGCTTTTGGCCCTTTTCACCGTTTTCAAACCCCGGTGTATGCAGACGCTCTGCCCGACGACAGCGGCACCCTGCACGGCAATATTTATCTGCGCGGCGGGGGCGACCCGACTTTGGGCTCCGACCGGGTGGAAGGCAGCCTTGTTTGGCAGGATTTGTTAAAAGAATGGAGCAAAAAAATACGCCAAAGCGGCATTAAAAAAATAACGGGCAATATTTACGCAGACGTGTCTTTGTTTGCAGGTCCTTCCTTGCCCGACAAAACCAACTGGCAAAACATGGGCAACTATTTTGCCGCACCGGCCACCGCGCTGGCGTTTAACGACAACTCTTTTCAAATTACTTTTGCCCCCCAACCCAAGGACAAAGGCCCCGTGGAAGTGGCCTCTTTTACTCCCGCCACGGAAGGGCTGAAAATACGTTCCTTTGTAACCGCCAGCGAAAAAGACCGCCGCGACAATGCCTATGTTTACGCCGCACCCGGCCAGTATGAAATGGAAATTTACGGCACCGTGCCCACGGCACGCTTTAAAGGGCTGACCATTCGTGCCGCTCTACCAGACGCCCCGCAGCTTTTGGCCGATTTATTGCTTAATCAACTGGAACAAGACGGCGTGGAAGTGGCCGGCGGCACCCTGTTGCTGGAGCAAAGCCCTGACTATGGCCCCATGCATTTGCTGTTTACCCACCAGTCCCCGCCGCTTAAGGACATTATTTATATTGTCAATAAACGCAGTTTTAATTTTTATGCGGAAATGCTGTTGCGCCTGCTTGCCGTAAACGCCGGCCAAAAAGGCAGTATCAACGACGGCATTGCTCAGCTGCAGCTTTTCCTGCAAAAAAACGGCATTTCCACCCAAAACCTGCAAATTTACGACGGCAGCGGTCTGTCGCGCGACAATCAAATAACGGTGCAAACCTTTATAGATTTGCTGTGCTTTATGAGCAAGCAGCCTTATTTTAAATATTACTATGACTCTTTAGCCACACCCGATGACCGCGGCGATTTGATTTTGCTGCGCCGCTTTTTGCACCCGTTTAAACGCACCGGCGACGTGCACGTAAAAGGCGGCACCATTGACGGCGTAAAAGCCCAGGCCGGCTATGTAAAAGACAAACAGGGCCGCCTGATTGCTTTTGCCTTTATTGCCAACAACTTGATAGCCAAAGACGAAAGCATTAACCGCCTGTATGAAAATTGGATAAAACTGCTGCTCAATCAACCGCAATAAAATAAACGCCCCCGTCAAATGCGGGGGCGTTTGCATTTCCTTTGTTGCCAAAACAAGGCCCGTGTCTTCATAAAACGCACAAATTTGCCCATAAAAAACCCCGCGTTTCTTGCGCGGGGTTTTAGCTTAGAAAAATCTTACGCCTGATAGGCCGCCGGTTCCACCGGAATGCGGAACCAGAACAAAGAGCCTTGGCCCAAACCGGCGCTTTCTACGCCAATGTCGCCGTTGTGGGCGTTAACAATTTCCTGCGCGATGGACAAGCCCAGCCCCCAGCCCTGTTTGCGGCCGGAGCGGTCATTGTCGGACTGGTGAAATTTTTGGAAGATTTTACCTTGCTCGTCATAAGCAATGCCGGGGCCTTCATCGGCTACATAGCAAGTCAGCCACCCGCCTTGCACAAAATAGCGTATTTCTATGCGTCCGCCCTGCGGGCTGAACTTAATGGCATTGCCCAGCAAATTGTTAAGCACCTGGGAAATGCGGAAGCGGTCCGCATACACAGTCACGTCGGTGGGATATTCATATTTAAGCAAAAAGATACCTTTTTTTTGCGCATTGACCAATTGCAACGTGAACACGTCATTAAGCAGCTGATTAAAGTTAAAATTTTTAAAATCCATTTTAAACTTGCCAGACTCTATCATGGAAATATCCATCAAGTCCGCCATCAGCTGGTTCATATTGTCAGTGGCTTTTAAAATATTGTTTAAGGCAACTTGTTCGTTATTGCCGCCGCCTTGCGGGCTGTCCATCATCAACACGGACGTAAAACCCTGAATGGAGGTCAGCGGCTGGCGCAAATCGTGCGCCACGATGGACATAAATTTGGAGCGGATTTCGCTTAAGCGGTTGAGTTCCTGGTTGGAAAGTTTCAGTTTTTCCACCATGCCTTCCAGCATGCTCACCTTGCCCGAAAGCTGCATTTGCAAAGAAGCAATCTGCTGTTGATAGTTATGTTCCGCTTTCATTACCACGCGTTTCATTTTGCGCATGGCAAAGCGGCGCGCTATCCAAAACGTAAGCAACAAAAGCGTCGCCGTAAGCACGGTGTAATAAATGGCGTAATCAAATTGTCTGATATATTCAAGCATAGACTTATTATAGCTATTTTACGGTTGTTTCCAATACCTTTTCCAAATCCGCGCGGGACAAGGCGTCTTCCCGCAGCAGCTTGGGTTCCGCGCCCGTCATATCCAGCACCGAAGAAGCCCGCGCCCCCAGGGTGCCGCCCATCAAAATTAAGTCGGCCTTTCCGTCAAAAAAAGCTACCAGTTCTTTTTCGTTGGTAAACACCGGTCTTCCGTGCAAATTGGCACTGGTGGACGCCAGCGGATTTTTAAGCCGCTCCAGCAGCCGCGTCAGCGCCGCATAGGCCGGCACGCGCAGGCCAAGCCCTTCAAAGCCGCGACGCAGCGGCTGGCCTTTTTCGTTCGGGCGCAAAATAAGGGTCAGGGCTCCGGGCCAAAAAGCGCGGGCCAGTTTTTCGGCCGGCTCATTCCACTGCACAATTTCACGCGCTTGGGCTACCGTGCCGATTAAAATTTGCAAAGCCGAAGAAGCGGGCCGCTGTTTAATTTCATAAATGCGGCCGATGGCTTTTTCGTCAAAAGCATTGGTGCCAATGCCATACACGGTGTCGGTGGGATACACCGTCACCGCACCGCTGTCTATCATGGCGGCGGCCTCTTGCATTTGGCTTTCCGTCATTTCATTAATAGGGTAAATCCGGCTCTTCATTTTTTGGCTCCTGTGTTTCGGGCAAACCGATGACCACCACAAACTCCCCTTGCACTTTTTTGCGTTTGCTTAAGGTGTCGGCCACTTCGCGCGCGGTACCGCGCAACCATTCCTCATATACCTTGGATATTTCCCGCGCGGCCACCACGGGGGTGTTTTCCCCCAAGGTGTTGCAAATCAGTTCCAAAAGTTTAATCACGCGAAAAGGGGACTCGTAAACAATGACCGGGTGCTTTTGCGCATACGCCCCGGCCAACAGTTTGGCGGCCTTGCCGCTTTTGCGCGGCAGAAAGCCCAAAAAAGTAAACGCCCCGCCGGTAAACCCGGCCCCCGCCAGCGCACAAGCCGCCGCACTGGGCCCCGGCAAAGAGGTAATGGGCAAGCCTTCTTTGGCGGCTTCTTTTACCAGTTTCCACCCCGGGTCGGAAATGCACGGCGTGCCGCAGTCAGACACCAAAGCGCATTTTTTGCCCTGGCGCAGCAAATCCAAACAGCGCCGTACGGAAAAATCGTCATTTTCGTTATAGCGCACCGTAGGTTTGGATATGGCAAAATGCATAAGCAAAATTTGGGTGCGGCGGGTGTCTTCGCACAGCACAAAATCGGCTTCTTTAAGCGTGTCTAAGGCACGCAGGGTAATGTCCTGCAAGTTCCCCAGCGGGGTAGGTACAATGAATAGCATAAAACTAGTATATAAAATTGCACGCGGGCGCGCGGATAGTTTTATATAGTAAAAAACGCCTAAAAAATGCTATGCTGATATATATATTTGAGAAGAGGTGCCTATGCAAAATAAAGAAATTGCTTGTTTGGCCGCCCGTTACGCAGACGATAAGAAAGCCGAAAACATTAAAGTGTTGGATTTAAACGGTCTTTCTTCTTTGTGCGATTATATCGTGCTGGCCACCGTTACGTCCAAACCCCATATGGAAGCCGTGGAGGACGAAATAAGCACCCAGCTCAAAAAAATCGGCGTGTATAAAATCAACCGCGACGGCGGAGAGAGCATGATTTGGCGCGTGTCCGATTACGGCTCTTTTTTGGTGCATATCATGACGCAGGAAGCGCGCGATTTTTACGCCCTGGACAAAATTTTCAGTTTTGGCACGCCCGTGGAATACAAAAAACCCAAAGCCGCCAAAAAAACCGCGGCGAAAAAAACCACCGCTAAAAAAACGGCCGTAAAGAAAACAACCACCAAAAAAACAGCTGCCAAAAAAGCAGCCAAACCGGCCGCCAAAAAGACCGCTGCCAAAAAAACGACCGCTAAAAAACCAACGGCCAAAAAAACCGCTAAAACAACCAAAAAATCTGCCAAGAAGGTTTCCAAATAAAAATGTTTGATCAACTGAGAAAAGAAATTGAACTTAAACTTTCCAGCGCGCCCGCTTTTGGCGGGGCAGCGCTGCCCGCGGTGGAATTTGCCCCCGCGCCCGTGCATACCGGGGCTGACCTGTCTTTAAACTGGGCCATGGCCGCAGCCAAAGTGCTGCACAAAAACCCCATGGAAATTGCCAAACAGGCCGCCGTGCTGCTGCGCGAAGTAAACGGCATTGAAGACGCCACCGCCGCGGCCCCCGGCTTTATCAATTTGAAATTGGAAGAAGCTTTCATCATTGCCGCCGCCAAAGACCGCCGCATTAAAGACAATTGCCACAGCTACGGCGGCAAAAATAAAATTTTAATTGAGTTCGTATCCGCCAACCCCACCGGGCCTTTGCATGTGGCTTCCGGCCGCGGGGCAGCCTTGGGCGACAGTTTGGTGCGCATTTACCGCGCATTGGGCTATTT
>CALUQA010000084.1 GCA_944322775.1 uncultured Elusimicrobiales bacterium | reverse complement strand
AAAAAGTTTTTGCGCAAGCCGCCAAAACATTGGAAGAAAAAGGCCGCGCTTCGTTTGGCGTGCCTCTGTTTGCCAAAGACGGCCGCCGTATTGAAACTTCCGTCACGGTTACTTCCTTGGATATTCCGGGGAAAAACTGTGTGCTGGCGTTGGTGACGGACCTGTCGGACCTGTTGGCCCGCTTGGCCCAAAATTCGCCCGAAGCTTTGGAATTGCGCAGCATGCGTCAATCCTTGCCCGGCATTTATTTAAAGACGGACTTGGAAGGCCGCGTGCTGGAAGTGTCTTCCAACTTGCCTTATCTGACGGCGGAGGAAGCGACTTCTTCTTTCCTGGGCAAAATGCCGCTGCAATATTGGCCGGAAGACGCCGCCGCTAAAGAAGTGTTTGCCATTAAAGAAGCCTCCAGCGTCCACATTAACACAACCTTTGAGTTTGACTGGGAATGTGCCGGCAAACGCCGCTATTTTGAAGCGCTCTGCACCCCGCTTGATAAGCAGGACGAAGTGATTATCTGGGTGCGCGACGTAACCCAGCGCCATACGCATGAAAAGCATATACGTGAGCTGTATGCCATCAGCAACGAAAATAAATGCACGATTACCGAACAGGTAGATAAAATCTTGGATTTCGGTAAGAAAGTGTTTAAATCCGACGTGGGCATTGTCATGCGTTTCCGCGAGTCTAACCCCGATGAAATGACGGTGGTTTATGCCACGCCCAGCCCGTTTAATATTGAGCGTTACATGGTCTTCCCTGTGGAGGAATGCCTCTTTGACGTGCGTGACGACAATGTGGTGGTCTTCCCGGATTTGGCCAATACCAACTGCAAACGCTGCATACACAAAGAAAAACATTTCGGTTCGTTGATTGCCGCTCCGCTTTACGTAGGCGGCAAAGTGGCCGGCGTGTTGTGTTTTGCCGCCAGCGCGCCCAAAGCCCGCTTTGAAGAAGGGGCCGAAGAACTTATCGGCATTATGTCACGTATTTTAAGCTTGCGCATTGAACTGCGCGAAGCCAGCAAAACGCTGGGGGAAACTTCGCAAAGCTTTATCCGCACCTTGGAGTATGTGGACTTGCCGGCCGTGGTGCTGGATTTGCAGTTCCGCGTCAAATACGCCAATAACGTATTTTTGGCCGCCACGGGGCGCCGCCGCCCAACGGTGGAAAACCGCGAGTTCTTTGACGAGTTTATCCGCAGCGCCCACAACAGCCGCGATATGTTTGTCGCGTCGGAAAAGAATGCTTCAGGAAATGCTTTCCAGGTGAATTTGGACCTGGTGGACGAACACGGCAAATATTTTGCCGCCGGCTGGGACGTATTCCTGATTAAAGACATCAAAGGCGATGTGGAAGGATACGGCTTAATTGGAATACGCAAAAAATAAAGCCGCGTATTTGAACAACAAAAAACCCGCTTTCGATAAAGAAAGCGGGTTTTTTAATAATATTTGGATTAGTTGATTTCTTTAATTTCCACGTCAAAGGTCAGGTCTTTGCCGGCTAAGGGGTGGTTGAAATCAAGCGTAATTTCTTTGTCGGAAATTTCTTTTACCACCGCGCGGAAAGTGTGCCCGCCGTTGCTGGCGCCCACCATATCGCCCACTTTCAACTGGTCGGCGTTCATGATGGCCTCTTTGGGTACGCGTTTGATGGCTTCCTGCAAAACGGGGCCGTAGGCTTTTTCGGCTTTAATTTCAACCGTCTTTTTATCGCCCACGTTCATTTGCTCCAGCACTTCTTCCAAACCCTGGATAATCTGGCCGGCGCCGTGGGTATATTCCAGCGGCCCGCGGTGGGCGGAAGTGTCTTGCACTTTGCCGTCAACGGTAAGAGTATAGTCAAATTTTACTTTGGAACCTTTTTTAATCATTTCTTTCTCCTTTGGCCGCAGGGTAAACCCGGGACTTGTTTTATTGTAACATTTCCGTCGCTGTTTGTGACAAAAACCCGTTTGCCCTGTGGGTCTTGCCGGGCTGGCCAGACAAATAAAAGCCCCCGCCGGGCAGCGGGGGCGCCGCAACATGTCGGGCTTGGGGGAAAGACACACCCGTATAAAAGTATTGTTGCTCTTGCCTAAAGCATTGGCAAGGCACAAAAAGGGCTATTTAAGCAAAAAAACGCCGCCTTTAACAGGCGGCGTTTTACACATATTTTTGGGGTAAATTAGGCCTTTTCTTCACCAAAAATATTATTTAGCTGGCGGTTCACCCGGTAGAACGTGGCGCATTTGGGCATGTCTTTAAGGCGTTTGGCGCCAATATAGGTCATGCAGCTGCGCAGCCCGCCCAAAATGGCCAGAAGGGTGTGTTCAATGGGCCCGCGGAAGGGGATTTCCACCACTTTGCCTTCGCTGGCGCGATATTTTTTCATGCCGCCATAATGGGCCTGCTGGGCGTATTCGGAGCTCATACCATAGAACTTTTTAAAGCGTTTTTCTTCCAGACGCATGGCGCAGGTTTTGTCGTCAATCATTTCTGCTTCCCCAGTTTGGAAGAACTTGGTGCACATTTCGCCGGCGCTTTCTTCGTGTCCGGCCAGCATGCCGCCCAGCATTACAAAATCGGCTCCGGCGCAGAAACTTTTGCACACGTCACCCGGCACGGTGCAGCCGCCGTCGGCACAAATCATGCCGCCTACGCCGTGCGCGGCATCGGCGCATTCAATAACCGTGGAAAACTGCGGCCGGCCTACGCCGGTCAGTTTGCGCGTGGTGCACACGGAGCCGGGGCCAATGCCCACTTTTACAATGTCGGCCCCGCTTAAAATGAGGTCTTCGGTCATGTCGCCGGTCACCACATTGCCGGCCATAATCAGGCTTTCGGGCCAGGCTTGGCGCACTTTTTTGACATAGTTGACCAAATAAGGGGAATAACCGTTGGCTACGTCGATGCAAATATTGTTGACCAGTTTGCTGTTCATTACCGTAGTGAGCTTTTCAAAATCCGCATCGGACACGCCGGAACTGACAAAGATAAGGTCGTTATTGCCAAACAGTTTGGCATTGTCTTTTAAAAAGGCGAGCAAATCTTCCACCGCGTAATGTTTGTGCAAAGCGGTAAAAAGTTTTTGTTTTTGCATTTCACGGGCAATTTCCATGGTGCCGGTGGTAAACATATTGGCGGCCACAACACCGGTGGCTTCAATGGCGGACGGGCACCATCTAAACGTATAGCGGCGGATAATATCCACCTGCGAGCGCGACGCCAATGCCGAGCGTTTGGGACGCAACAGCACGTCACAGTAGTCCAATTGAATATCGTCTTGAATTCTCATAAAAAGCTCCACCCGGGCAAATTGGTCAAAAGGCCTCCGGGCCGTTAGATATCATAGCAAATTTGACAGGGTTGAACAGTTGGCAAAAGGGGTGGATTTGTTATAATGAATATTGTAATAAAGCCAAACGGTCATATACTTATACTTAGGGAGAAGATATGCATCTTTTTACTTCCGGCCGCAAAGCCGGGTTTTCATTAATTGAACTTTTGGTTATTGTAATGATTTTGGGCGTTTTGTCTTCTATCGCCCTGCCGCAATACCGCCGTTCTGTGGAGCGTGCCCGCGTGGCCGAAGCGCTGACGATGGTGCGGGCCATTTATGACTCTTGTGAACGCCTTTCCTGGGAAAACGGCAAAGATCATTGCGGGGTGGCCGTACAAAGCGGCATAGCCAATTTCCGCAAATTGGACATTATGGCCAAAGGCACCTTTGCCAATAATGCCTTGACGTTAAATACGGAAAATTTTGCTTATACGCTTGGAAACATTATCACGGCCACTGCCATTAAAGGCGATTACAGAGGCGCGAAGATTTCTTTTGATGGAAGAACATTTACGTGCTCTACCAGCGGTTTAAGCGGAGAAAGTGCCAAAGCCTGCACGGTGTGGGGCGCATCTACTTGGAATGAGTGAGGGTTTATGAAGAAGAAAGGTTTTACGTTAATGGAACTGATGGCTGTTGTAATGATTATCGGCATTTTGACGGCGGTGGCTGTGCCGCAATACCGCAAGGTGGTAGACAGAAGCCGTTTTACCAAAGCACAGGTGATGGCAAAGTCTATGTATGACTCTTGCCAGCGGCTTATTTCCGAATGGGGGGTGGATTATTATTCCAACGTGCCGGTTGCCTCCAGCGGAAACCGATGGCGTATATCTCGCTTGGATATCGGCAGTGAATCTTTGCTGCCTTCCGGCTTTATTATTGTGACGGACGGGGTTATCTCCGGGGCGGGCTTTCAGTATGCGTTGCAGAACGACTGCAGCGTAAATATTAATCAAATTGGCGGCAATTATGTGGGCACCAGCATGAAGTTCAACGGACAAAAGTTTTATAATTGCAACGATAACGGCAGCGGTGCCTGCGATATTTATAATGTGGAATAAGAGGTTGATATGAACAAAGGTTTTACATTGGTGGAAATATTGGTGGCCGTATTGATTATGACCATTTTGATTACTATGGCTGTGCCTATGTATGAGCGGACGGTGGAAAAATCCCGCTTGGCGGAAGTAAGCACCTTGTTAAAACGCTTAAGTGAGGCCAAGCTGCGCACGATGGACAGCATGCGTATCAATACCTATTCCTATGGGGATTTTGGCCTCAATTTATTGGATATTAAAATGCCGCAAAGCGATGACTTTTCCTATGGTCTATATCCTGCGTCTTACCCCAATGCCGTATGTGCCAAGCGTTTGCGCGGAGATACATCAGGAACGATTTTCTTGTATTTGGGCGAAACGGCACCTGACTATTGCGCTTCTTCCAATTCCAGCCTTTGCCAGGAATACCGCAACAGCGGACGCAAATTATTTTGCTCCGGCAATTGCGAGGTATATGGCTTAACCAGTTATACCGTAGGCAGCTGCGCTTGATTTTATCTCAGCAAAAACCCCGCTTTAAAGCGGGGTTTTTTTATGGGTAATTAATTGATTTTAGTATGAGGGGGGACATCTTGCGTAATCCATTTGTTGGCACCGATTACACTCCCTTCCCCGATGGTTACATTGCCCAAAATTGTGGTCTCTGCATAAATAATGACGTCATCGCCAATATTGGGGTGGCGTTTGATTCCTTTGACGGGGTTACCGTGCTCGTCCAGCGGGAAGCTTTTGGCCCCCAGCGTAACCCCCTGATAAAGCTTTACGCGTGCGCCGATGACGCAGGTTTCACCAATCACCACGCCGGTGCCATGGTCTATAAAAAACGACGGCCCGATTTTGGCCCCCGGGTGAATGTCTATGCCGGTTAAACTGTGGCCGTATTCGGTAATAATGCGCGGGACGATACGCACCCCGTTTTGGTGCAGGAAATGCGCCATGCGCTGATAGGTAATGGCCCGCACGCCCGGATAGCAAAGCATGGTTTCTATTTCGTCCACGGCGGCGGGGTCGCCTTCGTAGGCGGCGCGGATATCGGTGAGCATGAGCTTTTGAATATCTGGCAAAGCTTCTATAAAACGCTGCGTAATCTGCCGGGCTTGCTGGCGGCAAAAAGAGCAGTTGTTTTGCTGACGGCAAAGCAGGCAGCGGGCGTTAAAAATTTGTTTTTCCAGGCTTTGGGCGTAGCGTTGCAGAAGCGGTTCTTGCTGCGACAAGTCGTCAGCCAAGGAATATTGGCACAACAGGGCCCTGAATCCTTCCACCAAGCGGGCCACTTCGGCCGCGGAAGGAATGAACTGGGCTTTTTCGTGAAAAGTCTGGTCAAAAGTGTTTTGAAGCGTTTTGGCAACGGCAGAAAAGTCGGTCTGCATAGCTTTTACATTTTGAAGTCTTCACCCAAATAAAGGCGTCTTGCGTTGGGGTCGTTTAACAGGGTGTTTTGGTCCCCTTCCACCAAAATTTTGCCGTCGTAAATCAGATAGGCTCTTTCGGTCAGCGGCAGGGTTTCGCGTACGTTATGGTCGGTAA
>CALUQA010000083.1 GCA_944322775.1 uncultured Elusimicrobiales bacterium | reverse complement strand
ATTATACTGCGGCGTAGCGGCAGAAAAAGTGGTGCTCACGCTGGCCAGTTCCGGCCGTTTTTGGGCCGCGGCAATAAACTCTTGCGTTTTGGCTTCCAGCGCACTGCTGCCCTCGCCGGAGCGGTTCTGCACGTAGCCTTCCAACCCGCCGGTGGTGCTCATACCCATAACCGGCGGCGGGTTAAACGGCATAACCAACGCCCCCGGGATTTGGCCCGCACCCAACTTACCGATGGTGGCCACCAACCCGAAAGAAGACAGCTCTTTGGTTTTGCGTTCGTCCCACGGTTTTAAAGAAATAAAGGAAGCGATGGAACTGCTCTTCATCGTACTGCTGAGCATATCAAAGCCGGCAAAGGTCATTTCTTCCTGCACGGCAGGCTGGGCAAGCACAATTTCTTCCAGTTGTTTGGCCACTTCCTGCGTATGGGAAAGAGAGGTGGAAGGATCCAACATGGTGGAAACCATCAACATACCCTGGTCTTCATCAGGCAGCAAGCTGGAGGGTACCACTTTAAACAAGCCAAAAGCGGCCGCCCAAATAAGCACAATAACCAGCAACGCCACCGGAATGCGCCGCAAGAAAAAACGGGCAATGCCGGTGTATTTATCGGTTACTTTTACAAACCACTGGTCAAATTTATAGAAAAATCCGCTGGTGCGGGGCTTCATGTCTTTAAGCAACAGCACGCACAAAGCCGGCGTAAGCGTTAAAGCCACCAAGCCGGAAATGATGACGGACACGGCAATGGTGATAGCAAACTGCTGGTACATCACCCCGGTAAACCCGCCCATAAACGCCACCGGCACAAACACCGAGCACAACACCAGCACAATGGCGATAACAGGCCCGGTCACTTCGTCCATGGCCTTGATGGTGGCTTCTTTTACGGGCAAATGCTCATCGTGCATGATACGTTCCACGTTTTCAATAACCACGATGGCGTCGTCCACCACGATACCGATTGCCAACACCAAGCCAAACAGCGTTAAGGTGTTGATGGAAAAGCCCATCACAAGCATACCCGCAAACGCGCCCACGATAGACACCGGCACGGCCAAGCACGGGATTAACGTGGCGCGCCAGTCATGCAAGAACAAATACATGACCAAGAACACCAAAATCATGGCTTCAATAAGCGTGTGGATTACTTCTTTAATGGAGGCGTTTACGAACAAGGTGGTATCATAAGCCACTTTATATTCAATCCCGCCGGGGAAGTTGGCCGCCAGCTCTTTCATGCGTTTGTCCACCGCTTTGGCGGTAGCCACGGCGTTGGCGCCCGGGGAAAGGAAAATGCCGATAGGCACAGCCGGCTGACTGTTGTAATTGCCCGAAAATTCATACGTCTGGCTGCCCAGTTCCACGCGGGCCACGTCTTTTAAACGCAAAGAGGTGCCGTCTTCGTTAGCACGCAAAATAATTTCTTCAAACTCTTCCGGCGTTTTTAAACGGCCCGGCGCCACGATGGTGTACATTCTGTCCACCGACTGCGTAAGCGGCGGCTGGCCGATTTTGCCTGCGGCACGCTGCGTGTTTTGCGCTTGTACGGCGGCCATCACGTCCGTGACCGATACGCCCAGCTGGCTCATCACGTCGGGCTTCAGCCAAATGCGGATAGAATAGTCGTTGGCGGACATAACCTGTGCGTCGCCCACGCCGTTGATACGTTTTAAATCGTCCACCACGTTGACCAAGGCATAGTTACCGATATAGGTGGTATCGTATACTTTGGACGGAGAGTACATGGTGATTAACTGCAGCATGGAAGAAGAACGTTTTTGCACCGTCACCCCGTAGCGGCGCACGTCTTCCGGCAAAGAAGTGGTGGCGGCCTGCACACGGTTATTGACGTTAATCATGTCCTGGTCCGGGTCAGTGCCCACTTCAAAGTAAACCATCAGGCTCATATCCCCGTTGGCGGCGGAAGTGGAGTTCATGTAAAGCATGTCTTCAACCCCGTTGACCTGCTGTTCAATGGGGGCGGCCACCGTGTCGGCAATCACTTCCGGGCTGGCGCCTGGGTATTGGGCAGACACCTGCACGGAAGGAGGCGTCAAATCCGGGTACTGCTCAATAGGCAGCGCGGTAATAGCTACAATACCCGCCAGCAAAATGAGCAGGGAAATGACCGTAGAAAAAATAGGACGGTTAATAAAAAATTTAGAGAACATGACACCCTCTTAATTCTGATGGCCCAACAGGGCATCGGTCACGGCGTCGCCTTTAGGCAAATCTCTGGAGCGAATATCCTGCGTATCCGGGGCGACGTCTTTGCTGATGGCTTGGTCAAACTTGCCCACATTTTCGGCCGTGGCCGTGCTGGGGGCAACTGTTTGCGTATAAGAAGGCACTTCAAAATCCTGCATTTGCGGGGTTACTTTCATGCCCGGGCGGATTTTAATCAACCCGGCGGAAATCACCGTCTCTCCGCCTTTTAAACCGCTGCTGACAATATACATATCGTCCTGCAGCTGCGCTTCAATGGGTTGGGCTTGGGTGGTGCCGTCTTCGGCCACGATGTAAACCAAATTGCCCGTGGGCGTGCTTAACACGGCAGAAGAGGGAATGAGCACCGCGTCTTTATACGTGGCACCCACCAGGCGCACGCGCACAAACTGGCCGGGCATTAACATGCGCTGGTTTTTGGGGTTCGGAAATTCCGCCTTGATAGCCAAAGAAGAGGTTTTGGCGTCTTCGGTGCTGTCAAAGAAAATGATAGTGCCTTTTTCCGGATACACGCGCCCGTCGGAAGTAACGGCTTCCACATACAACGGGTGTTTGCCCTTGGCGTCCAGCACAATCGTGCCGGAAAGATAGCCGCTGGCCAGTTTATAGAACTGTGCGCTGGGCATAGAAAAGTTCACCCACAACGGGTCAATTTGCACCATGGTGGTAAGCAAGCCGTTGCCCGTGGGGGAAACCAAGCTGCCCACAGACTGGGCTTCTTTGCCGGTAATGCCGGAAATAGGTGCCAGCACGCGGGTATATTCCAAATTAATTTTGGCTTCGTTTACGCCGGCCTGCGCCACTTTTACGCTGGCTTGGGCCGCTTCATAGGCAGATAAAGAATCGTCGTAATCTTTTTGGCTGACAGCATTGTCCGCACGCAGTTTTTTCATGCGTTCATAGTCGCGGCGGGTGCGGTTTTCTTCGCTGCGGGCCTGCGCCAAAGAGCCTTCGGCGCGTTGCAAGGCCACTTCATATTCCTTAGGATCAATTTGAAAAAGCTGTGTGCCTTTTTTAATATAGGCACCTTCATCAAACAAGCGGGCCTGCAAAATGCCGCCCACCTGCGCACGAACCTGGATTTCCAAAGAGCCGGCCACTTGGGCGGGGTACTCTATGTTCCAAGGCAAATCTGTCTTAAGCACCTTGACGGCATTTACGGGTATAGCCGCGCCAGACTGCTGTTGCTCTTTTTTGCTGCAAGCGCCCAGCACTCCTAAGCAGGCGGCCAGCGCTACAACAGAACAGACACGCATTATTTTATTCATTCTCAACCTCTCATCTTTCTCATCTTTTAAAAAATCATTCATTTACCTACCGGTAAGTATATTCTACAAAATCATATTCTTGCATGCAACCGGATTGTACTTTTATCATTGTATAATATTTCCTTATGTATATATAATGCCGGCAAAGACATATTTTAATTATATGCAAAATTGCTAAAATACAGATATGAGCGAAAAAGAAAATATGTTGGCAGGCTTGTTTTACGACCCTTCCGACGCCGAACTGGAAAAAGCCCGGCAGGAAGCCCGCCGTTTGCTGTGGCAATATAACAGCACCGACCCTGCCGACAGTGAAAAACGCAAAGACCTTACCGCCCGCCTTTTTGGCCAGGCCGGTGAAGGGCTGCACATTGAGCCGCCTTTCTTTTGCGACTACGGACGGCATATTTTCTTTGAAAATCGCGTTTTTATTAATTTTAACTGTGTTATTTTAGACTGTGCCCGCGTGGATATCGGCGAAGGAACGCAAATTGGTCCTTCCGTACAAATATATACAGCCACGCACCCCACGGAGCCCAAATCGCGCGCGGAAGGCAAAGAGTTTGCCGCCCCCATAAAAATAGGCAAAAACGTTTGGATAGGCGGCGGCAGCATTATTCTGCCGGGTGTGACGATAGGCGACCATGCGGTTATAGGGGCGGGCTCGGTGGTAAACAAAGATGTTCCGGCGCTGGCGGTAGTGGCCGGCAACCCGGCTAAACCCATACGGCAGTTCTACGATTTTAAAAAAGACGATAAAAACCAACAATAAAACCGCCTCAGGGCGGTTTTATGTTAAGGGGGAAACATGAAAGCAGTATTCTTCGACGTAGACAAAATCACCAAAGATTATTTGGAAAAACAACAAATCTGCGACGGCAACGTTGTCATGCTCAGCGAAAGCATGGAAAACATTTCCCAAGAACAGTTTGAAAAGGTAAAAGACGCGGAAATCGTGTCCGTATTTGTGCACACCGCACTGAAAATGACCAAAGAAACTTTGGATAAGTACAAGAACCTTAAGCTCATTGCCACCCGCTCTACGGGTTTTGACCACATTGATTTGAACTATTGCAAAAGCCGCGGCATTGAAGTGGTAAACGTCCCCAAATACGGCGAAGCGACCGTGGCCGAATTTACCTTTGGCGTTTTGCTGGCTTTGGCGCGCCACATTATCCAGGCCCGCACGGATATGAAAAATAACTTCGTGCGCATGAACGAATACATCGGCTTTGATCTGTACGGTCACACGCTGGGCATCATCGGCACCGGGGCCATTGGCCGCCACGTGGCCAAACTGGCGCGCGGCTTTGGCATGGACGTGCTGGCGTACGATATTTACCCCAACGAAGAGTTTCAGCGCATTTACAATATTCACTATGTAGGCTTGGACGAACTGTTTGCCAAGTCCGACATTATCACCCTGCATGCGCCGGCCACCAAAGAAAACTACCACCTGCTTAACGACGAAGCTTTTAAGAAAATGAAAGACGGCGTTATTATTGCCAACACGGCCCGCGGCAGCTTGGTGGACCCCGAAGCGCTGTACCGTGCTTTGGTCAGCGGCAAAGTGAAAGGCGCCGCGTTGGACGTGCTGGAAAACGAAGACTTTATTATTCACGACGACATGATTCTGAAATCGCAGGATATCCCGATGGACTACGCCATGAACACCATCATCAACGCGCGCTTGCTGCAGATGAAAAACGTGATCATCACGCCGCACATCGGCTTTAACTCCATAGACGCCGTGCACCGCATTTTGCACACCACGCTGGAAAACATCAATCACTTCTGCGCGGGCAATGTGCAAAACTCGGTCATTAAAAAATAAACATGGCTTACGCAAAAGACTTGGTCGAATTAATCGGCAACACACCCCTGGTGCGGATTAACAAAATTAATCCGGGCCCGGGGGTGGTGTTGGCCAAGCTGGAAATGTTCAATCCGTTCAGCGTCAAGGACCGCGCTGCGCTTGCCATGCTGAAGGCCGCACAACAAAGCGGCGCGCTTAAACCGGGCGGCACCATTATAGAAGCCACCAGCGGCAACACCGGCATTGCCCTGGCTTTTTTGAGTGCAGTTCAAGGCTATCACATGATTTTGGTCATGCCCGAAAACATGAGCCCCGAACGGGTGCAGCTGGTGCGGGCTTTGGGCGCGCGCGTGGAACTGACACCCGCCGCACAAGGCATGAAAGGCGCCATCGCCAAGGCTGAAGAATTGCTGACCCAAATCCCCGGCTCTTATATGCCGCGCCAGTTTGAAAACCCCGCCAATGCGGCCGCACACGACCAAACCGGACGGGAAATTGAACAAGCTTTAGACGGCGACATTGCCTGCTTTGTGGCAGGCGTCGGCACAGGCGGCACCATAACCGGCGTGGGCCGGCGGTTAAAAAAATCTAACCCGCAGGTGCATATTGTGGGGGTGGAACCCGCTTCCTCTGCCGTGCTCTCCGGCAAGCCGGCCGGAGCGCATAAAATACAGGGCATAGGCGCAGGCTTTGTGCCCTCTGTATTGGACCGCAGTGTCTTGGACGAAATTTTCCCCGTCACGGACGAACAGGCCGGGCAAACCGCGCGGGAAATGGCCCAAAAAGAAGGCATTTTGGCCGGTATCAGCTCCGGTGCGGCCATGTATGCCGCTTTGCAGGTGGCCAAACGGCCCGAATTTGCCGGCAAGAATATTGTTGTGCTGCTGCCAGACAGCGGCGAACGCTATTTAAGCACTTGGTTATATAAAAAGACCGCTTAATAAGCGGTCTTTTTATAATATGTTTTAAACTAAGCGGCCCATTGTGTATATGGATACCCCATGCCTTCACATATTTTTTGACACCAAGGATGTACTGAGTTTCCATTCTTTTCCGTGCACCACACTTGTCCTCCGCGAGTAGGGTGTTTATCTAAATAATACGCAAAAGCACAACCGGTTACGTTATCTCCATATCCGCCGCGTATTACATTTATGTGGGCCCATTCCAAATTAATAAAGGTTTGTTTCCAGTCGTGTCCGCCTTCCCACCAAACTGTCTTATCCATTCCTAAGTCCAAATTGTTGATGTCCGAAGTATAATTCCCGTTCGCCATATAATATCTTTCTTCTGCTTCCTTCACTGCCTTCAACATGGGCATAACGGCCACCAACTTCGTTTTAAATACGGCCTTTTGATATTGGGGAATAGCAATGGCCGACAATATGCCAATAATTAACACTACAACCAGCAGTTCAATAAGCGTAAACCCTCGTAAATGGGTTGGCATAATGTTTTTATTTGTTTTTACTTTTTCCTGATACATTTCATTCATATGCAAATTTTAGCAAAAAAGAAAAATCTACACAAACCATGTTATTCATAGGCTCTCCTATTTCCCATAAAAATGCTAGACTAAAACCATGAAGTATTTGTGTCTTTTTATTTGCTGTTTTTTAGGCATGGCCGCCCCGCTGCAGGCACAGGACGAAATTGTGATAGAAATGCAGGGCGAGCCTTCCGTCCTGCCCGACGCACCCACCCTGTGGGACCGCGACGCCGTGCAGCTCACCAAAAAACTGCGCGGCAAAACCCGCGAACAAGTGCTTTACGCCGTGCCGATTGTGTCGGACAAAGACCGCATTATCCCCGCCCGCCGCGGCGAATATGCCCTGGTGGAATATTATCAAGGCGAAAATTTCCGCAAATTTTTATTTAAGGCCGAAAGTCCGCAAATCTTTGTGGCCGCCGCCGCCACCGCAGCCGATGTGCTGGCCGTCAACAAAAAATACGGCGTTAACATCGGCTTAAGCCAAAAAGCCTTTGAAAATTTCTATCAGGACAAAGCCCAAAAAGAAGAAAATGCTTTCCTGCCGCAGGAGGCTGTTTTATATCAACTGGACTACACCGACGTCAACACACCCAAATCCGTCAAACGTTGGTTTTTGTTTGAAAAAGGAAATCTAAGCCAAACCTTTGAAACCTCCGGCACGAAAAACGCCTATTTGGAAGCCTTAAAACGCCAGACCGAAGAAACGCAAAAAGCCAACCAACAGGCCGCCGCACAGACGCAACAACCACAGCGGCGCGCTGTACGCAAAGCGCTTATTTCCGGCGGCACGGAATGGGACCGCGCCTATTTGCCGCGGGTAGTCAACCCAAAACCTATGCTTATTACGCCAACGCAAACGGAAAAATCTTCCAAAAAATAATATGCATTTTTCCAGGCAAGAAGAGATGATAATTTATAGGATAAGTTAGGGGGTATTCATGGAAACATTATCTTTTACCATAGCAGGCTTTCTGCTATTGCTTTTGCATATTGTTGTAACTGTACACATTATTTTGCATAAAGACGATGTGCCCAGTGCCATTGCCTGGACGGGCCTGGTGTGGCTGGCACCCGTCATTGGCTGTATAGCGTATATTATTTTAGGCATTAACCGCGTGCGGCGCAAAGCCTTGCGCCTGCATAACCGCGGGGCCGATATTTTTACGCTCACCGGCAAAACGCCTGAAGAAATTGAAAAAGAAGTTCCGCCTTCTTTGTGGCAGTTGCTGCGCCTGGGCTATAAAGTGCACCCGCAACATCTCTCTTTGGGCAATTCCGTCCGCCCGCTGATTAACGGCGACGAAGCCTACCCGCTGATGTGCGCCGCCATTGCCTCAGCCCAAAAAGAAGTGCTCATCGCCAGTTATATTTTTAATAACGATAAAGCCGGGCAGATGTTTATCCCCGCGCTTAAACAGGCCGTCAAAAACGGCGCCGCCGTGCGTATGCTGATAGATGGGGTGGGGCTTAATTACAGCCGGCCCAACATTCGCGCTGCGCTTAAAAAAATACGCGGCATAGAGTTTTCCGTCTTTCTGCCCAGCAAAAGCCCTGTTAATTTGCCTTTTGTAAACTTGCGTAACCACCGCAAAATGATGATTATAGACGGGCAAACCGCCTTTTTTGGCGGAATGAACGTGGCCGAAGGGGACTTGGTCAGCCAGCACCCCAAAGAGCCCATACAGGACGTAACGTTTGAAATTAAAGGCCCTGTTGTTAATCAAATTGCCCGCTTGTTTGAAGAGGACTGGATTTTTAGCGGCAGGAAACCTTTTCTGCCCGCCACAAACCGCCTGCCAAAACAGCAATCTGCCACCGGCCATACGGCCGCACGCATTATTCCCGATGGCCCAGACGCCGACTATGGCAAAATTGAGCGCATGTGCTTGGGGGCTTTGGCCTGTGCACAAAAAAGCGCGCGCATTGTCACTCCTTACTTTTTGCCGCAAAACGATATCCTTTCCGCGCTGGAAACGGCCGCCATGCGCGGGGTGGAGGTGGAGGTCATCCTGCCGCAAAAAAGCAATATCTTCGGCATGGATTGGGCCATGGAGGCCAACTTCCGCCGGTTGCTTAGCAAAGGCGTAAAAATTTACCGCACACAGCCGCCCTTTGACCACAGCAAACTGTTTTTGGTGGACGATGTGTGGCTTTTTGCCGGCTCGGCCAATTGGGACGTGCGCAGTTTTAAACTGAACTTTGAAAGCAATATAGAATGTTACGACTTGGAACTGGCCAAACAGGTACGCAAAATTATTGAGGATAAAAAGGCCAAAGCAACGCCGGTGCAATACCAGCACATGCGCCCGCCCATACTGCGCACGCTGCGCAACAACGCCTTGCGCCTGCTGACGCCTTATTACTGATATGACACTTTTTCTGCCCGATACCCCCCTGATAAACGGCGGCAGTGCGCCCACGCTTAAAGCCCTGCCGGAAACGTTTCGTTTGGCTGTGTGGAACTGGCACAAATGCAAACACCCGCTGTGGCAAAAGGATTTTTTGGCACTTTGCGCCCAAAGCGACCTTTTTTTGGCGCAAGAAGTGCAGCTTTCCCCCTCTTGCCGCCAAGCGGCGCGGCAAAGCGGCCTGCAGTGGAACGCGGCCATCAGTTTTTTGTCCCCTCGGCGCAAACTGCCCACCGGCATTGCCGCCGGCTGCCGGGCCCCTGCCAAACAAATTTTGTTTGACTCTTCGGTCATAGAGCCGCTGCTGCGCATACCCAAAATGACCATGTGGCTAGTGTATCCACTCTCAAACGGAGGGCAATTGCTTGCTGTCAATCTGCATGCAGTCAACTTTAGCGGGCTTTCCTCTTTTAAGTATCATTTGCACCAGGCGGCCCAACGCGTGCACGCCTTTGAAGGCCCCGTCATTGTGGCGGGGGATTTTAACGTATGGAGTGAAAAACGCCGCCAGGAAATGCTGGGCATGGCCCAAACGCTTGGGCTGGCGGAAGTATCCTTTCACCCGGATTTGCGCACACGCTACCTGCACCGCCCGGTGGACTATATTTTCACGCGCGGGCTGAAGGTGTGCGCTTCCCGCGTGGCCGATTTCCGCTCGTCCGACCATCGTCCGCTGCTGGCAAAACTGCAAGTTTTATAATAAAAAATGCCTTTTTTACCCCTGCGGCAAGCCGCTGGCGGCAAAGGCAAATATGGTAAAATATAAATAATATGAACGACAATAAAGCCATCGGATTTAAAAGACAAGCCCTGCGCAAAGTAATTGAAACCTTTGACGCGGGCAAACTGGAAACTGCGGCCTTCCGCATTCCTTATGACGTTATCCCGCGCGACGCCAAACTGGACGTGCGCTGCTGCGTTTATAAAGAACGCGCCGTATTCCGCGCCCGCACGCTGGCGGCGCTGGGCTGTGCCGTAGAAACCGACGACGAAGCCACCTCTTTAAACGATTATGCCAAACAAGCCCTTTTGCGCAAAGACACGCCCGAAACCCCGCTTACCGTACTGGACATTGCCTGCAAAGGCTGCGTAAAAGCCCGCCACATCGTGACGGAAGCCTGCCAAGGCTGCTTGGCCCGCGCCTGCGAAACCGCCTGCAAATTTGGTGCCGTCAAAGTGGTCAACGGCAGAAGCCACATTGACCCCGACAAATGCAAAAACTGCGGCCAGTGCAAAGCGGCCTGCCCCTACAATGCCATTACCTATGTGCCGGTGCCGTGCGAGCAATCCTGCCCGGTGGACGCCATTCACAAAGGGGAAAACGGCTTTGCCCAAATTGATTTTGACAAATGCATTTCCTGCGGTCACTGCATGGACGCCTGCCCGTTTGGCGCCATTATGGAACGCAGCCAACTCATTGACATTTTAAGCGCCATGAAGAGCACCCGCAAAGTGTGCGCCATTGTGGCGCCGTCCATCGTGGGACAGTTCAATGCTACCTTGCCCAAACTGCTGACCGCCATTAAAAAAGCCGGTTTTGACAAAGTAAGCGAAGTGGCCGAAGGGGCCGACGTGACCACCAAGCACGAGGCCAAAGAGCTGATTGAACGCTTGGAACGCGGCGACAAATTTATGACCACTTCCTGCTGCTCCGCCTGGATACAAGCCGTCAAAAAGCATTTGCCCGCTTTGAAAAAATACGTATCCGACACGCACACCCCTATGTCTTACAGTGCCGAAATTGAAAAGAAAAACGGCTATACCGTGGTGTTTATCGGGCCCTGCGTGTCCAAACGCGTGGAAGGAAGAGAAGACCCCAATGTAGATTATGTAATGACCTACGAAGAATTGGGCGCCTTGCTTGACGCGCGCGGCATAGACCCCGCCCAGTGCGAAGACACCCCGCTTGACCCCAAAGTATCCGGCGAAGGCCGCTACTACGGCGTCACCGGCGGCGTGGCCAAAGCTGTGGAAACGGCCGTCAACGGACATCGTCCCATCAAAATGATGACCATTAACGGCTTGGATAAAAAATCTATGCTTATGCTTAATGCCTATGCCAAAGGCGTGGGTGACTTTCAGCTGCTGGAAGTGATGAGCTGCAAAGGCGGCTGCATTGGCGGCCCCTGCACACTGTGCAGCCAGGCCAAAGTCATTAAGCCTATCAAAGACTTGGTGGACGCCAGCCCGCATGTGGACCCCGTCTTTGAAAAAGGCAAAGAAGCCAAATAACTTTAAAACCCCGCCAACGCGGGGTTTTATTTTGCTTTCGTACGCAAATTTTCTGTTTTTCCCCATGCAAAAGCCCCCATGCAAAAGCCTGGGGGCTTGCCGTTATGCCGCCAGGGCAAACGGCTGGGGGGAGCATGCGGGCCCAAGGCCCGTGGGTGTATAGGCCCAAAGGGTTGTAACGCAAGCTTTTTTATCGGTTGTGCCCCACAGGAAAACAAGCAAGAAGATACGGAGGCGAAGACAAGATGTTCAAAACGGCGTTTCAACATAAAGCAAAGAAGCAAAAAGCACAGGGCAAACGCCAATAAAAAAGGCAGCATGCGTTATGGCAGTTGTCACACAACCAATAACGACGCTGCCTCACTGTGTAATGCTTTACACAGTAAAACAGAACGCCGTTCTTGGGGTGACAACTTCCGGCCTTTCGGCCGGATGTTCCGCTTGGGCGGACCCAAAAACAAGCTAAAAGTTAAAATTTATATTTCTTATGTCTTTTTTATTATCCCAAAAAACAAACCAAAAAGTAAACCCCCTTCCACGACGGAAGGGGGTTTGCAAACACAGTTCCAAAACAGATTAACGTTTGGAGAACTGGAAGCGTTTTCTGGCGCCCGGCTGGCCCGGTTTCTTTCTTTCCACCATTCTGGGGTCGCGGGTCAGGAAGCCGGCCTTTTTGACGGTCTTCTTCAGTTCTTCGCTGATTTCAGCCACGGAGCGGGCAATGGCATGGCGCAAAGCGCCCGCCTGAGCGGAAATACCGCCGCCCTGCACTTTGGCGGTCACGTCATATTCTTTTTCCAGGTTGGTGATCGTCAAGGGAGCCTTAACGGTGGCCTGGAATTTTTCATGACCTTTAAAATAGTCAGCCAAGGCTTTGGCGTTAACGGTAATGACGCCGGTGCCTTTTACCAATCTGGCCTGCGCAACGGAAGTTTTGCGGCGGCCGGTTTTAATTTCTTTGGTATTGTTCATAAAAACGTATCCCTCTTATTTGGCAAATCTGCCGGCGAATTCATGTTCTTCGCCGCTGAACAAGCGCAAGCGTTTCATGCGCGGAGCGCGCAAGCGGTTCACGTCCAGCATGCGTTTAACAGCCAGTTCCAACACTTTGGTGGAGTCTTTTTCAAACTGGCGGCGGAGCGGCGTTTCTTTGGCGCCTTTGGCATAACCGGAGTGGGAGAAATACACTTTTTCTTCCATTTTGTTGCCGGTTACTTTGATTTTATCCGTGTTGGTCACAACGACAAAATCACCGCAGTCCATATGAGGGGTATAGGTTCTTTTGTGTTTGCCCATCAGCAATACGGCCACGCGGGTGGCCAGTCTGCCCAGGGTTTGGCCCGAAGCATCAATGTGATGCCATTTACGGGTGGTTTCAACTTCCTTAACGGAAGGCAGAAAAGTTTTCGTCATAATTTATGTTTACCTTTTGTTATTAAAGCGCAGCGGAGTGGTGGCCGCCGCATTATAATGACTCGTGGTTTCCTGTATATTATACCAAAACAAAACGCGGGTGTATAGGGGAAATAAAGAAAATTA
>CALUQA010000082.1 GCA_944322775.1 uncultured Elusimicrobiales bacterium | reverse complement strand
TTCCTCTCATAATTACTCCTTTTTCTTAATAGTATAAAAATCGTATCTTTTGCGCAAAGCCGCCGCTTTAGTATAGGGTAACCGTGTCTTTTTTAATGGGAATAGGCGCGGTAAACTTGCCGTCCTGTTCGTTAGTTAAATCCCTGCGCAAGAAGTAAAAACCAATACCGGCAGCCAATGCCACAGCACCCACAATCAGCCACGGACCGGGCAAAAAGACGGGGGCCACATATTGTCCCAGCCAGCCTGCTGCAAAAAAGCCCAAAGAAGACCCCATATTATAAAACACCATAATCAGCCCCAAGTAGCGACCGCGCGTTTGGGAAGAGGCAATATTGGACGCTAATGTCTGTTCCCCTGGGGAAACGATCAGCTCCCCCAGTGCCGCTAACAGCACGCCAAAGGCAATGGGCGTAAAACTGCCGAAGAAGCCCACAGAGCCATACCCCACCGCATACAGCACGCACCCAAGCAGCATAGAAGAAGAAAGGCGCATGCGCTGCATCAAGCGGCTGGCATGATATTGCAAGAACACCACGGCTAAACCGTTGATGGTAAAAAACCAACCGATATAATATTCCGGCATGTGCAAATACGTGTTGCAATGCACCGAAAGCCCCACCACCAGCTGCGAGTTTACTGCCGTAATCAGCAACACATACAGGCATAATTTGGCCAAGCGTTTGTCTTTTAAAGCAGTCACCAGTGCCACAAACTGCGGACGTCTTTTGTTGGCTTTGCAAAGGGCACTGTCATTGGGCAAAATGCGGTTAACATACCAAATGGTCAACGCATAGGCCAATGCCGTTAAATAAAAAGCATAGCTGTAAGAAAACCGCACCAAAAATCCGCCCACGGCCGGCCCCAACGCCCAACCCAAGTTTAAACCTACGCGGATAATGCCAAAAGCTTCCACCCGCTGTTTGGGGGTCGTGTTGTCGGTCACCCATGCATTGGAAGCCGGCCGGAAAGCTGCCCCCAAAAACGTGGTTAAAAAATAGAACAACAGCAACCAGCCCGTTTGCGTTTTATATTCTATACACAGCCCCAGCCCCAGCATGGCGACGATTTCCGTCCCCAAGCCCCAAAGCATAATATTTTTGCGGCCAAACGCGTCGGACATTTCCCCCGCCAGCGCACTGGCAAAACTGCGGCTGAAGGCAGACAAGGCTATCACCAGCCCGGCCATGGCGGTGGAAAGGCCTTTTTGGCTGATTAAATAAACCGTAAAAAACGGCAAAGAAAGACCGTAGCCAAACAATAAAAGCCCGTTGGCTACGGAAAGAGAAATCATGGCCCGGCGTACTTGCTTCATATATATATTTTAGTAAATATGCCGTCTTTAAGCCTACGGCGGAACACTTGCCCCGTGCAAAACGCCGCAACGTTTTTCGTTTTTATCCTTCCGTTTTAGTTGTTCCTTCGGCCCCACCGCCATTTTGCCGCACGCCACGTTGCGCGCCGGAGAAAAATATTTTGATTGCGCTATTTCTTCTCCCACAAAAAAGAACCCCGCGCTTAAGCACGCGGGGTTCTTTTAAACTCAATTTACCGTTAAGGCAACGGCTTATATTCTTCCTTTGGGTCTATCCAAGTATGATACAGTTGGTCTTCGTTGGTATCATCGTCAGCTATACCACCACCGCCGCCGCCATACGAAACTTCACCTGTGCCCTGATCCGTCCCACCGGAGGTTTCATTGCCGCAGCACCTAACAAGTCTATGTGTTGCACCGCTGCTAGTAGTAGCAGACAGTTGCCGCGCATAATATCTTACAATACAAGTATATGGATATTTCAGAGCGCCTACTTCCAGCCTGTTTAAACAGCCTGCACAAGAAGGATAAGAATTGGCCACATATCGCAAACAGAATGTCTGTATCCCATATCTCTGAGCAACCTCAAATTCAGTCCCGAGGGCAGAAGGTGCATTATACACACAACCATCACGGCAATTGGCGGTAGATAACTGTCCCGCTCGCAAAACAGACAGTGAAGCATCCGCATACACATCAACACAAGAAGCATATGGTGTTCCTGTATACTTTGAGATTCTGTCTCCATTACAAGTATCTTCTGTAGTAGAAGTTACTTCTGTAACACTCCCTTCAGAAACAGAAGTACCCCCCGATGTTTGTCCTCCGCCAGAGACATCAATACAACTCGTCGTTTGATTACGTGGGGCATCAGTGCACGAAAAAGGATTAACCGAATCTCCGTTACAAGTATCTCTCATAGTAGCAAGTCCCGGCCTCCAAGGGCCATATAACGTAGTACAATCGTCTTCTTCCTCAACTCCGCACGAACCGAAGGCCAGCACTTTATACGCGTTGCCGTCATCGGCTACACGGCTGACCCACTGCAAATTGGTGCAGGAAGAAGCCGGCACAGGAATCTTATTGTTACCTAACGTCAGCCCGCTGGCACTATTATCATCATAGTCCGTCGTAGTAGCCCCGCTAACCGTTACTGAGCCCAGCTTCAACACATTGCCTTTGACGCGAACGATAGAGTTCAAATTTTCAATTTCAGACGCAGCATTACTGCTCTTATTTACAAAAGCAGCCGTGCCTTTGGTTTCCATGCTAGGCGTAACAAAACGCGTGGACGGCATGGAAATCTGCCCGGCAACATCCACCGTGTCGGCCTGATAATTGCCGGAGTTTTCCACACTGACCGTTCCGCCGGATTGCACCGTCACGGCTTGGGCGTTTATGCCGCCTTGGGTCGTCAACGTATCGGACACTTTTAAGTTTTCATAACGTCCTAAACGCGCCGGGTTAAACGTGACGGATTCTATCGTCTCCGCCACAGACCAAGACGTCAAAAACAACAGTCCTGGAAGGATATATAATAATTTTCTCATAATAAAAGCCCCTTTACTGCTTTTAGTTACACACACAAAAAATGTATCAAATAACGTCTGCTAGGTCAAGGCCGCTTTTGGCTGTTGCTGGTCTGTACATTTTTATATACTATAGTATAAATATGATTTCATTATATTTCCAGTCCATTTTTTCCTTTTCCGCTTATCACCGCCTGCGCACGCTAGGCCGGTGGAAAACGGCCCTTTTTGCCTTTTATCTATTGTTGTTGGGCGCTTTGGTATTCAATATTTGGTTTGCCGTGCAGCTGCACAACAAATTACCGGTTTTGATAAAGGCCTTTCCTACACTCACCTTTGAAAACGGCACCCTAACCGCACCGGACAAACCCGTCACGGTCAACATTCCGGGAACCGACTTTATAGCCGTCTTTGACGCACAGGCCAAAAATCCCCCGTCCAGAGATGAATTTTTGCAAAAACAGATTATGGCCTTTGTAAACGGCAACAAAATTTACATGATTTCGGCCTCCGGTTTGCAAAGCCAAATTATTCCCAAACAGTTTAGCGTACAATTAAATCCGCAAAAAATACAGGAGTATGTGCCGACCATAAAAAGCCTTCTGCAAACGGCAGCCTTTTTTGGTTCGCTTTTTGCCTTGGCTTTGTATTTATTGTTTTCCTTTTGTTTGGCGGGTTCGCTGCTTTATTTGTGGGCCGGTTTTAAACGCGTCTTTGTGCCGCTGCCCGTCATCATGCGCTGGGCGGTATTATTGCAGGGGCCGTCTTTAACGTTATGGATCGTAAACCTGCTGTGGGGCGTGCCGCTGTTTTTGTTTGGGCTGTTTATTTTATTTATGATTTACATTCAGCAAATTTTTAACTTTTTCCCTAGGGAGCAAAAATAAATATGTTACTTAAAATTATTCGCAAATTCAGCGCCGCACACCGGCTGCCCCATTATGACGGGCCGTGTTACAACCTGCACGGACACACGTGGAAGGTGGTGTTTTTAATTGAAGGCACTGTTCAACCTGACGGCATGGTGGCCGACTTTAAAAAACTTAAAAAACTTTTGGACGACCAATTGCCCGACCACCGCTATTTAAATGATTTGCTGGAAAACCCGACCGCCGAAAACTTGGCTCCCTACTTTTTTGCCAAAGTAACGCAGGCGCTAAAGCCTTTGGGGCTAACTCTAAAGACGATTGAAGTATGGGAGAATGAAAATGCCGCAGCCGTGTTTGAAGGTAAATGAGATTTTCTATTCCCTGCAAGGCGAAGGCCCGCACACCGGCATGCCGGCGGTCTTTTTGCGTCTGGCCGGCTGCAGCATGAACTGCCCTTTCTGTGACACTAAATACGCCGCGCAAACCGGCAAAGAAATGACAAACGAAGAAATTGCCGCCGAGCTGGAAAAATACCCTTGCCGCAACGTCATCATCACCGGCGGGGAGCCCACCGAGCAAAATTTTGCCCCGCTGGCCCGTTTGCTCAAAAATCGCGGCTGGTGCATTCATATGGAAAGCAACGGCGCGCAGGACGCCGACGTGTCCGACATTGACTTTTTGGTCATTTCCCCCAAAAAATACGTCAGCGCGAACATGCTTAAAAAAGCCCACGCCATAAAAATAGTCATCGGGCAAGACACCGATTTGGACGATTTGCAAAAATATTTTCAATACGCAAAAGAAAAAACCGTCGTTTGCCTTCAACCCGAAAGCAACAAACAGGAGAACATTGATTTATGCGTAAAAATAATCAAACAAAATCCGTTTCTCAGGCTAAGCCTGCAAACGCACAAAATGGCAAACATACGGTAAGCAAAGAAAAAGTATTGCAAAACTTGCGTGAAATTTTAAGTTATATCGGCGACGACCCCAACCGCGAAGGCCTGCTGGAAACCCCCGCACGCATCGTGCGCAGCTGGGACAAGCTTTTTGGCGGCTACAAAATGCGCCCGCAGGACGTGCTGAAAACGTTTACCGAAGGCTCCTGCGAAGAAATGGTGGTGCTTAAAGACATCGAGTTTTATTCCACCTGCTAACATCATTTGCAGTCGTTTTTCGGCTCTATCAGCATTGGGTATTTGCCCAAAGGCCGCGTGCTGGGTATATCCAAACTGGCGCGCTTGGTGGAAGTGTTTGCCCGCCGTCTGCAAATACAGGAAAAGCTGGTCGCCCAAATTGCAGACAGCCTAATGGAAACCCTGCAGCCCTACGGCGTGATGGTGGTGTGCAAAGCCAAACACATGTGCATCAGCTCGCGCGGCATTGAAAAACACAATGCCGTCATGGTCACCAGCGCCATACGCGGGGCATTTAAAAAGATGGAAGTGCGCAACGAATTTTTGGAAATGATTAAATAAACGCCTATGACCAAGCAGATTATGGGCATCGTCAATGCAACGCCCGACTCTTTTTACGACGGTGACCCGCAAAACAATTTAGACACGCTGCTTGCCAAATGCGCCCAGCATTTGCAGGACGGTGCCGACATTTTGGACATCGGCGGTGAGTCCACCCGCCCCGGCGCCACCCCCGTCAGCGCAGAAGAAGAACTGGCCCGCACGCTGGAGCTGCTCAAACAAGCCCGCGCCCGCTGGCCCAAGGTGCTTATTTCCCAAGACACATTCAAAATCCCCGTCGCGCTGGAAGGGCTTAAGGCCGGCGTCAACATTATTAACGATGTCAGCGGCACGCCGGACCCAGAAATGTTTAAACTGGTCAAAGATTTTAAGGCAAGCATTGTCATCATGCACAGCCGCGGCACCCCGCAAACCATGCAGAGCATGACGCAGTACGACGATATCTTGCAGGAAATACGCGATTTTCTCTCAGACAAAATCAGCCAGGCCCAGCAATGCGGGCTAAGCAAAGAGCAAATTATTATTGACCCCGGTTTCGGTTTTGCCAAAACGCGGGAACAAAACTATAAGCTGCTGGCCCATGCCGATTTTTTTGCCAACATGGGCGTGCGGCTTTTAATCGGGCTTTCGCATAAAAAGTTTTTAAGCCAACCCGGCGAAAAGCCCCCCAAACGCAAAACACAAACCCTCTGCGCCAATTTTGCGGCTTTGGCCGCCGGGGCGGACATTTTGCGCGTACACGACGTGAAAGAAACAAAAAAAGTCGTCAATTTCTTTTTGGTACTGGAGGCAAACTCATGAGCAAAGTATATTTAACCCAGGCCGGTTCTTTTACGGCCCTGCACAGCCACGACGGCACATTGGCCGAACCCCTGCACAAACATCTCTTCCGCTACGAAGCCACTTTTTACGGCGATATCAACGAAGAACGCTTTTTAATTGATTTCCGCCAAATCAGCCAAATGTTCAAAAACGAACTGGAAAAAATGTTGGATGGCTCCGACCTGACCACCTTTTTGCCGTTCCCCACGGCAGAATCCTTGGCCATTTGGCTTTACGACCGCATTAAAGCCAAAATGCCCAAACTTTACAGCGTAAAAGTGGCCGAAGCCGAAGACCGCTGGGTGGAATACCGGGGAAAAGAATAATGCCCCTTGCCATATTGGGGTTAGGCAGCAACATGGGCGACCCCAAACAAAATTTGGACAAAGCCGTTGCCGAACTGGCCAACCTGGGCCACGTTAAAGAGGTGGCGCCCTACATTTTGTCCAAACCCGAAGGATACGACGCCAAAGCCGATTTTGTAAACACGGTTGTTTTGCTGTCCACCCCCTACAAACCGGCCGACTTGCTGCGCAAGCTAAAAAGCTTGGAGCAAAAACTCGGCCGCGTGCCCACATTTAGAAACGGCCCGCGCATTATAGACTTGGACATTCTTTTTTATGACGACCAAGTTATTTTCGATGATGACGTCATGCTTTTTGTGCCGCACCCGCGCCTGCACGAGCGGGAGTTTGTATTAAAACCGCTCAGCTACCTGCTGCCGGATTTTGTGCACCCCCAGTTGGGCAAAACCGTCACGCAGCTTTACCGCGAACTAATGCGAAAGAAGGGTGTGCCGACGTGTAAAATTTTGTAAAATAAAAACAAAAATACCCTAGGAGATTTACATGCGTAAACTGCTTTTTCTTTGTGCCTGCGCCTTGCTGACTGCCGCCTGCCACACCGGCAATACGCACCCCGGACGGGTGGGACAGATGTATTTTACCACCATTGCCTTTGAAGTAAACGGCGACGAAATTGCAACCGCCTCTTACAGATTTATAGACGAAGCCGTCAAAGTATATCAAAAAGATCCTTCCGTCAAAATGGAAGTGCGCGGCTATACCGATTCCAGCGGCAACGAAAAAAGCAATCTGCGCCTGTCCCAAAAGCGTGCCGAACGCGTGGCCAAAGCGCTGCAAATCCGCGGCGTGCCCGCAGCCAACATGAGCGTAAAAGGCTACGGCTCGGCCAAACCGATTGTTTCCAACAATACGCCTGAAGGCCGCCAGAAAAACCGTCGTGTGGAAATCGAATTTCCGTATCCGGACAAATAATTAAATCCTCCGTTTTGCATAAAGCGGAGGATTTTTATACCATTTGCTTATCGCACCCCCTGCCGGGGAATATAAAAAGGAGAAATGCACATGAAAAAATTAGCTTTGCTTTGTGCGGTCGCTTTGTTTTTAACGGCCTGCCACTGTGAAAGAAGAACCACCGGCACCCCTTGCCGTAAAGGCCAGTGCCAAATGCAAGCGGTACAAAAAAGAGCCGCCCACAAAAAAGCCGCTGCCAAACGCGCCGCCCAAAGAAGAGCGGCTGCCGCCAAACGCGCTGCCGAACAAAGAGCTGCCCAGCAGGAAAGCCACTATGCCGCCATCGGTCAAGCGCACCGCCGTGGAAACGTTATTTCCGTCTCTTACAGAGACCCTATTTTGTTCCGCCACAACAGCGACCAAATTAATCCTGTTTCCAACAAAGAATTAAACCGCACGGCCGCTTTGCTTAAAAAATATCCGGAAAACAGCATCACCATCAACGGCTATACCGATTCCACCGGCAATGCCGCCTATAACGTGGACCTTTCCCAGCGCCGCGCCAAAGCCGTGGCAGACGCTTTAATTGAACGCGGGGTGCCCGCCAGCCAGGTAAGCTATCATGGTTTTGGCGCCGCCAACCCGGTGGCCCCCAACAATACGGCCGCCGGACGGGCTAAAAACCGCCGCGTAGAATTGGAAATCCACGTAAAATAATAAACCGTATTTAACAAAACCCGCGCCCAAAGCGCGGGTTTTTTGTTGCCGCAATAACAACGTTGCCTTAGCTTACAAACGCACGGTTGCCACTCTGGCACAACCCGTTTACACGCCATATTTTCCCTCTTTTAACAAGTGTGCGCCTTACGGTAAGAAAGCCGATTGGCTCCAACAAAACATATCCTGTGCGGTATTTCCTTTTCATAACGCCGCTTGGTGTTATGCCCGCTTTACCCATGCAGCCGCCTACAACTATTCCGCATTTTGCCAAGACAAAAAAATCCCGCGGCTTGAGCCGCGGGATTTTTGAATAAATAGATTTTTACTCAACCACTAACACGGAGCGACCGTCTTTTTCTTCCGTGTACGGGTCCAGGGTTTGCTTGCCGTCCACGATATAGAGGAACTTATACGTGCCCGGGGCAATGCCCAAGGTTACTTCCCAATAGTCTTTTTTCTTCTTCAGTGCGCGGGGTTTGGACATCGTAAACCCGCTGACGATGGACACGTTGTCTGCATCGCCAAAATAGCGGAAAGTGACCTGGCGGTATTTGCTCTTGCCGGACTTAACGATAATGCTTTCTTTTTGTTCTTTCGGCTGAGCGGGGGCCGCTTCCGGAGCAGGCTTTGTTTCCTGCACGGCGGGAGCCGGTTTTTCCTGCGGTTGGGCAGCCGGAGTCTGCGGTGTGACGGATACCGTCTCCTCTACCACAATTTCTTCTTCGGCCTGGGGTTCTTGCTGCGCGGGTTCTTCTGCCACCGGGGCAGGAGACGGCACATTTTCGGCCGGGGCCAGCAAGCGGGCAGACAGGTTTTTATACAAAAAGAAACCAAAGACGCACAAGAAAATTACGTCCACGATAATCAGGAACAGCCAAATGTCCTTATTATTGCCCTGGGCGGGCAGCTTCGCTTCAAATTCCGTCAGTTCAGGAACGTCTTTATTTTCTTCGTCTGCCATAGGACACCTTAAAAAGAGCGGGCGAAGGGAATCGAACCCTCGTCTAGAGCTTGGGAAGCTCCCATTCTACCATTGAACCACGCCCGCAAAAATTAGTTTAAACTGCGTTTATATTATAGCAATTTTGCAACGCTTTGCAGCGCTTTACTTAACAGGGCTTTTGCCCGCGGGCAAACGCCGCGCAAAAGCCTTACTTGGCCGCCGCGGCAGAACCCGTTTTGGGCCCGAAGCGGCGCACAATAAAAGCCAGGGCTTCTTCTTTATTTTTCACTTCGCCTTCCACCTGCGCCAAGGCCACGGCTTCCAAAATTTCCCCCACTTTGGGCGAAGGGGCAATGTGCAGGGCCTGCATGATATCGCGCCCGTCCAACAGTTTGGAAGGTTTTATTTTTTTGGGGGAATCAAAATATTTTTTAAACAATAAATTCAGCACCTGCATATGGCGCAGGGTTTTGCCCACATTGGCTGTTTTTTTGGCTTTTTCTATGCTCATCAGTTTGTCGGCGCTTTTGGGCAAAATGCGTTTTAATTGCGCGTCGGAAATATAGCTGGTGTAATCGGCCCAGCACAAAAGCAGCATGGGCAAAGCGGCGTCGCCCAAATCGCGGAAAAATTTATAGGCGCCCCGGTCGGTAATCACGTCGTTGCTGGCCAGGTTGCTGGGGCGCAGGTGCTCGCCAATCATGGCGCAAATTAAGCGGCTGTCTGCCTTGCTGTAATGCAGGCGGTCCAAAATTTCCCGCGCCATGCGCGCGCCTTTTTGTTCGTGGTAAAAAAAGCGCAGCCGGTCCCCCACCACCTTGGCCGTGGCCGGCTTGGCCACGTCATGCAGCAAAACGGCCATTTTAAACAAGGCTTTGTCCGTCACTACAAAAGCCAATTTTTTGTGGTATTTGGGAAACGCTTTTTGCAGGTTTTCAAGCAGCCATTCTTCCCGCTTAAAACAATCCAGCGTATGCTTCAGCACGCCCCCTTTGCCATAGTAACATTCGGCACAAGTGCGCTGTGCTTCCAGCTCCGGAAACAGGGCCGTAAGCAGGCCCGTTTTGTCCATAAGAAGCACATTTTCATGCGCGCGCGGCGTGCGGAACAGGCGGTTCAGCTCTTCCTGCACGCGCTCACCGGCCGAACGGACGATAAGCGGGGCGTCTTTTTTGATTTGTTTTAAAACGGAAGGCGCAATTTTAAATTTAAGTTCCGCCGCGTGACGAAACACCCGCAGCATGCGCAAGGGGTCGTCCGTAAAAGCGCGCGGGGTGTTTAGGCGGAGTTGTTTGTCTTTTAAATCTTTCAGGCCGCCTTTTAAATCCACCAAAAATTTTTTCTGCAGGTTTTTAATGCGGATTTGCGCCTTTTGCCCTTTAGAACATTGCACGTCCAGCGTGACGGGGGCCGTAACGGGATAGGCCAGCGCGTTAAACGTAAAATCCCTTCTAAGCAAATCTTCTTTGAGGTTTTTGCCCTGAAAGGCGGTTAAATCTATTTGCAGGTTTTCTTTGCGCGTGACCAGGCGCCACACGCCAAACTGGGTGTCCATCTCAAACGCGGCGGCTTTAAGCGCTTTGGCTAAAGCCAAAGAAGCCTCTTTCACGCGCGCTTTGGGCAAGGCCAGGTCTATATCGCCTGAGGTTTTTTTAAGCAGCGCGTCGCGCACGGCCCCGCCCACATAATATGCGTCGGGAACGATTTGCCGCAACACCGCTGCCACGTCGGTCATATTAGGCGTGTTGCTCCTCATGAGCAGCTTCCTGCAGGCGCTGTTTCATTTTATTGACGGCGTCTTCGCGCAGTTTGCGTTTGAGCACTTTGCGCAGGCTGTTTTTGGGCAATTCGTCCACCAATTCAAAATCGCGCGGGCGTTTGTAATTGTCCAAATTTTGTTTCAAAAATTTGCGGAATTGGTCGTCGGTCAGCGTAGAATCTTGCGTTTTGACCGCATAGCATTTGATAAACTCGCCGCCTTTGCCGTCCGGCACGCCGATAATGGCGGACTCTTCTATGCCGGGGCAAGAGTTAATAATGGCTTCCACCTGGGCGGAAAACACTTTTAACCCTTTAATAATAATCATGTCTTTTTTTTTGTTTTTAATAAAAATAAATCCGTCGTAATCTACCGACACGATATCGCTTGTTTTAAACCAGCCGTCCTGTGTAAAAGAGTCGCGCGTGGCCTGCGGGTTGATAAA
>CALUQA010000081.1 GCA_944322775.1 uncultured Elusimicrobiales bacterium | reverse complement strand
TGGTTTTGCCGTGGGTGCGCACCCAACAGCTTAAGCAGGACAGCGGCGACTATAAAAGCACGCTGCAGGAATTTATCCAAAAACGCAGCCGCCATACGCCGCAGTATGAAGTAGTGCAAACCGTAGGACCGGAGCACGACAAGGTGTTCACGGTGGAAGTATCCTTAGACGGAAAACTTCTGGGGACGGGCAAAGGCCGCAATAAAAAATTGGCCGAGCAGGACGCCGCGCGCGATGCGTATGCCCGTTTGACGGAAGCGTCCGGCAAGAAATAATTTAATAAGGGAGGGCTGAGGCGGTGTTTAAAAAGAATACAACTAAAATTTCCATAACCCCGCCCAAACAAGTGCAAAAGGCGGTTGCCCAAGCCAAAAAACGGCCGGCTGTGCTAATCGGCGTTTTGGCTTTAATCCCTTTTGTGGCTCTCTTAATTTTTACCATTAACGGCAGTTCTTCTTTTACCCGCTCCCGCAAGGCGGCCAATATTGATGTGGTCGTTTCCAGCCAAACCCCGCAGGAAATTGCCGAAGAAGCCACCCAGGCTTTGCAGAAAGGCGACACGGACGCTTTCTTTGATATTTTGGACCGTAAAGTAAAAGACCCCAATATCGTCAACAGCCATGGCGACACGCTTCTGCTGGCCGCAGCCACCTTGGGCAATTTAGACGCCGTGCAGCGCCTGGTGGCCATGGGGGCCGACGTCAACAAGCAAAATTCCTACACGCGCGACACGCCCATCTTGCGCAGCGTGTACGGCGACCATGACGACATTACCCAAGTGCTTATTTATGCCGACGCCAATTTGAACCTTCCCAACAACTATCGCCAAACCCCGATGGGGCTGGCCGTAGAAAAACAAAAAGGTTATTTGATTGATTTGTTTTTGACAAACGGCGTTAAAGCCGGCTTGGACGGGGAAACCCTGCTGCGCGCCAGCGCACAAAAAAATTATATTGGCGTGCTGGCCATGCTTAAAGGAGGCGTGAGCCCCAATGTAAAAAACGCGCCGGGCAATACCCCGCTGATTATTTCCGCTTCTTTAGGCGATACGCGCAGCGTGCAGGCCCTTTTGGCCTATCGTGCCGACGTAAACGACGCTAATAACGACGGCAACACCGCCATGATATATGCTGCCCGTTATAATCACCCGGAAACGGTGCTTGCGCTGCTGGCTCCTTTGACCATGCAATATAGAGCCGATATCAATATGCAAAATAAAAAAGGCGAAACGGCTTTGTACTGGGCGGCTTTAAAAGGCTATGCGCCGGTGGTCAAAATTTTGCTGGCTAATGACGCCAAAAAAGATTTAAAAACCAATGCCGGGCAAACGGCGTTGGACGCGGCCAAAAAATATAAACGCACGGAAGTAATTAAACTGCTGGAAATGCCGATTAACGAAGTGAAGGATTTGTTTAACAAGGACCAAGAGTCCAAAATGGCTGCCAAAGCCGCCGCAGAAGCGCGCCAGGCCGAGGCTGAAGCGGCCCAAAACCAAGCCGCCACGGCCAGCTAAACAGACTTTTTTGTCAAAGCCCCGCCTACACCAGGCGGGGTTTTTTATGGCTTGCAAACAGTGTTGCGGCAGCCGCTGCCTCAGGGAAAAAACAGGGCATAATGTCAGACGGAAAAGAACCCCCGTTTCTCTTCTATTTTGATAAAATATAAAAAAGCATTTTATCGGAGGCCGTATGAAAAAGTTTGTCGTACCCCGTTGGATACAGTCGTACTTTCTATTTATGCTCGGCAACTGGGTTGTGTTTGGGTTGCTGCGTCTGATTTTTTTGTATGTGTTCCGCGGCGCACTTACGCCCGAACATTACCACGAACTTTGGACCACCTTTTATATCGGTGCCAAGTTTGATATGCGCCTGGCCGGGGCCGTGGCCATACCGCTGGGGCTGTATTTGACGGTGTATGCGTTTTGGCATAAGGCTTCTTACATTAAAAAAGCCATTTGCTGGCTGTGTGCCTTGCTGGAAGTGGCCGTCATGGCGGTGTATTTTGCCGATTTTGGGCACTATGCCTATATTTCCATGCGCATCAATTCCTCCGTTTTTACCTATTCCGAAAACGCCCTTATTTCCGCCCAAATGCTGTGGGAAACCTACCCCATTGTGTGGATTGCCCTGGGCCTTTTGGTGTGGGGAATTGTGGGCTATTTCTTTACCAAAAAACTGTTGACCTATGCCTTTGGCCGCGACGATAAATACCGCTGGAAAGGCAACTTGGGCTGGTTCTTTGGCGGCTTGCTTTTGACGGGGGCTTTGATGTTTGGCCAAATCAGCCAGTACCCCTTGCGCTGGAGCAATGCCTATCATTCCACCAACAATTTTATCTGCAACTTAACGCTTAACCCGGCGCTGAACTTGTTTGACACCTACCGCTTTGCCAACGCCAAAGCCTATAATGCAGATTTGGTGCGCCAGTATTATCCGGAAGTTTCCAAATTCTTGCAGGTAGACGAGCCCAATGCCGAAACGCTGAACTTTATGCGCACGTTTGAAGGCTCTAAAGACCCTAAAAACTATAACGTGGTGGTTATTTTTATGGAGTCTTTGGCTTGGAATAAAACCTCCTTTACCAACCCGGATTTGGACCCGACGCCGTTTATTAAACAACTGGCCGACAAGTCCATTTTGTTTACGCATTTCTTTACGCCCACTTCCGCCACGGCGCGTGCCGTGTTTGCCACGCTGACCGGCGTGCCCGACGTGACGGACGTGGAAACCAGCTCCCGCAATCCGCTGATTGTGGATCAGCATATGGCCGCCAATGCTTTAAGAGATTATGAAAAGTATTATTTTATTGGCGGCAGCTCCAGCTGGGGCAATATCCGCGGCGTGATTGAACACAACCTTACCGACGTGCACATGTATGAAGAAGGCAAGTTCGAACACGAACACCGCAACGACGTGTGGGGCATTTCCGACTTGGATTTGTTCCGCGAAGTAAACCGCATTTTGGAAAAAGACCAAAAAGAAACCGGCAAACCGTTCTTTGCCGTGGTGCAGACGGCCGGCTATCACCGCCCCTACACCATTCCTAAAGACAATGCCGGCTTTGTGCCCAATACTACCATTACGGAAGAGCAAGCCAAAAAACGCAGCTTTGTCAGCGTGGCGGAGTTTAACTCGTTAAAACTTTCCGACCACTTTTTGGCGGAGTTTTTCCGCATGGCGGAAAAATCGGACTATTACAAAAATACGCTTTTTGTAATCTTCGGCGACCACGGGCTTTCGGCACCGGAGTCTGAAAATATGCCCCGCGGCTATGTGGAGCTGAACCTGATTAACCATCAGGTGCCGCTCATCTTGGCGGGGGATATGATTAAAGAACCGCAAAAAATTGACAGAACGGCCAGCCAGGTGGACGTGATCCCCACCATTATGGGCTTTTTGGGCCGCCCGTATTTTACGCGGGCTATCGGGCGCGACGCTTTAAACGACAAATACGAGCCGGGCGCTTTTATCTATTCCTGGGCGCAAACCCCGCACCCGATGGGCTTTGTGCAAGGGGAATATTTTTACAGCATTTTGGGCACGGACGGCCCCGACGGCTTGTATAAATATGCGGAAAAAGATTTTAACCGCAACCTGGCCCAAGAAGAGCCCGAACGTTATGAATACATGAAAAAGATGACGATGGGATTGTTTGAAACGTCCAAGTATTTGTTGTACAATAACCATAAAAATAACGAAGCAGATAAATAAAACACAGGGGCGATAAGGCAGGCCGCGGCTGCACACAGCCCGGTTTGGTTACCGCCCCATTATTATAAGCAAAGGAGAAAACATGAGCGGCATTTCCATAGCCATACTGATTGTTGTAATCGTTGGGGTTTATTTTGCGGTAACATACAATGCGTTTGTTACCTTGCGCAACCGCGTGAAAGAAGCGTGGAGCGATATTGAAGTGCAAATGAAGCGTCGTTACGACCTGATTCCCAATTTGGTGGAAACGGTAAAAGGTTATGCCAAGCACGAAAGCGGCACGCTGGAAAAAGTAATCCAGGCGCGCAACATGGCTATGGCCCCGCATGACAATATCAAAGATATTGCCCAGTCGGAAAATATGCTCAGCGGTGCCTTAAAAAGCATTTTTGCCTTGAGCGAAAATTACCCGGATTTAAAAGCCAACCAAAACTTTTTGGAATTGCAGCGCGAACTGCGCGACACCGAAGACAAACTGCAGGCGGCGCGTCGGTTTTATAACGGCAATGTGCTGGCTTATAACACCAAAGCGGAACTGTTCCCCAGCAATGCCGTGGCCGGTCTGTTTAAGTTTGAAAAAGAAGATTTCTTTGAACTGGGCGAAGCAGACCAGGAAGCCAAACAGGCCGTTTCCGTTAAGTTTTAGAGGTTCTCGTGCCCACCACTTACGACTTTATTGCCAAAAATAAACGGCGGACGTGGCTGCTGGTGTTTTTGTTCCCGTTGGCTTTTGTTTTGCTGGGATATTTGTTTTTGCTGGGGATAAGCTATGGCTCCTTGGGCCGGTCTTATTATTATGATCATTCCTACTACGAGGAAACTGGCGAAAATCTGGAGCATTTGTCCATCACGGCAGCCAATGCCCTGGCCATACGCTTTTTGCCGGTAATATGGCTGCTGGCCATGGTGTGGATTGCCATTGCCTATGCTTCCGGCGACAGAATGCTGATGAGCAGCGCCGGCGGAATAAAAATAACCAAAGACGAACAGCCGGAATTGTATCGTTTAGTGGAAAATTTGTGCATTTCGCAGGGCATGCCTACGCCGCAGATATATATTATTGATGACAATTCCCTCAACGCCTTTGCCACCGGCAAAGACCCGCAGCATGCTTCTATTGCATTGACCAAGGGCATTGTTCAGCACTTGGAGCGGCCCGAGTTGGAAGGGGTGATAGCGCATGAGTTGGCGCATATTAAAAATTTTGATATCCGCCTTATGCTTATCACCGTGGTGGGCATAGCCTTTTTTACGTTCTTGTCGGAAATATTCTTTCAGCTGGGCTGGAGCACTGTTTCCCGTCGTTCCCGCAATCAGTCGGGAGCCATGCTGTTTTTTTTAATCGGGACGTTTTTTGCCATTTACGGTTTTTTTGTTGCACCGCTAATTCGTTTGGCTGTTTCCAGAAAACGGGAATATTTGGCAGACGCTACGGCCGCCCTGATAACGCGTAACCCGGAAGCTTTGGCCCGCGCGTTGGAAAAAATAAGCAAGGCCCCGCATGTGTATAAGCTGGAAAAACACCCCACCATGGCTGCCATGTGTATAGAAAACCCGCTTAACAAGGCTTCGTTTTTTACCTTGCTTTCCGGCATGTTTTCTACACACCCGCCGACGGAAAAGCGTATTGCCGCACTGCGCCAAATGGCCAGAGGTTATTAAATTTAAAATCCCGCTAACAAAGCGGGATTTTTATTGTTTTAAATTGTTTAAATTGCAGAACGTAGCAGTCCGTTAGACATTAAAAACCCCGCCGAAGCGGGGCTTTTTTTAATTTAAAATTTTGTCTAAACTGGGTTCAAAATCAAAATATTCAAATTTATCAAAATCCAGTATTTTGGCCACAATGCTCAGCGGGAAAATAGTGGCCAGGGTGTTAAAATCACGCACGGCGCTGTTGTAGCGTTTTTTGCAATGTTGGATTTTACTTTCCGACGAGAGCACACTGCGCTGCAGTTTTAAAAAATATTCATCATTTTTTAAATCCGGGTGGCTTGCCAAAGTAGAGAATATTTTTTTAAGGTTGTGGCTGACTTCACTTTCACAGTCAATTTTTTTCTGCATGGTGTCGGCCTCGGCGCATTTTTCTTTCATTTTGCCAAGCGCGTAGGAAAAATCTCTTTCCAGCTCCGGCAAAGAAGCGGCCGACCAGGCCAAAGAAGGCAATAGTTCCCGTCTGTTTCTAAGGCAAACTTCCAGGCGCATGCGGGCATGCTGTACCGCTTTGCGCAAAGAAACAAATTTAAAATAGGCTGCTGCAAAAACAGCCACGGCTGCACACATAAACCCAAAAATAAACCATACCAGCATAGATGCCTCCTAAAAAAATTGACGCACGTCTGTTTTATTTTTACAATGAGGATATAACGACAGTATAGCCATTAATTTTCTTTTAATCAAGCCCGTTTTGAGAAAAGAACGCACAGCATGTGCCCGATTTTGTAAGCAGGACGCACCCGTGGGTGCGGGCAGTTTGTAAAATTAAATTAATACTCGCAGGGAGGACGGATGTTACTTACAATCATATCATTCGTAGGTTTTACTGCGTTGGTGTTGGGGCTGTCTTATTTCCTGACGCGCAAGAAAGATTCTTCTTCTCAGGAAGGATATTTCTTGGCCGGACGCGGTTTGACGGGCTGGATTATTGCGGCTTCACTGTTGCTGACCAACCTATCCACCGAGCAAATGGTGGGTTTAAACGGCCAGGGTTATATGTTCAATATCTCTGGCATTGGGTATGAATTGGGCGCTTCACTGGTGTTAATTGTGGTGGCGTTCTTTTTCTTGCCCAGATACCTCAAAAAAGGCTATGCCACCATTCCCGATTTTATCGGGGACCGTTACGACGCCACCACCAAACAGATGGTCAACTTCCTCTTTTTGGCCGGCTATGTGTTGATTTTGCTGCCCACGGTGCTCTATTCCGGTGCTATTGGTATGGGCGGTATTTTTGACATTATGGGCACGTTTAACATTGACTATATGTCTGCCATTATTGTGGTGGTCGTGGCCATTGGCGTGCTGGGCGTGATTTACAGCTTGGCCGGCGGCCTGCGCATTATGGCCGTGGCCGACACCTTAAACGGTATCGGGCTGATTGTCGGCGGGTTGATGATCCCGGTGTTTGCTTTGATGTATGTGGGCGGCGGGGACATGCTGGGCGGCTTAAAAACGGTGATTGACGCCCACCCCGAAAAATTTAACGCCATCGGCGGCCCGAACGACCCGGTGCCCTTTTTGACCATGTTTACGGGCATGATTTTGGTGAACCTGTTTTATTGGGGCTGCAACCAAACCATTATTCAGCGTGCTTTGGCGGCCAAAAACCTGAAAGAAGGGCAAAAAGGCGTGCTGTTGGCGGCCGTGTTTAAACTGTTTGGGCCTCTGTACTTAATTATCCCCGGTGTGGTGGCTTTCCATATTTTCCAGGACAATCCGCTCAAAATCGGCGATATGGCCTACCCCATGCTGGTTAACAAAGTGCTGCCGTTTTATTTGACGGGCTTTTTTGCCGCCGTGCTTTTCGGTGCCATTTTAAGCTCGTTTAACGCGGCATTAAACTCCACCTCCACTTTGTTTATGCTCAACATTTATAAACCTTATATTAAGCCGGACGCCACCGATAAACAAGTGGTGTTTGCCGGCAAAGTGGTGGCGATAATTTTGGCGGTGTTTTCCATGTGTGTGGCACCGCTGATTGCCAAGGCGCCCTCGGGCTTGTTTAACTATTTGCAGATGGTAAACGGTTTTTACAACGTGCCTATTTTCACGCTGATTATCTTCGGCATGCTTAATAAACGCGCTCCCGCCTGGGCGGC
>CALUQA010000080.1 GCA_944322775.1 uncultured Elusimicrobiales bacterium | reverse complement strand
GGCGGACAGATCATCGACCGGCTGGGCCGCTCCAAAACCATGCTGGGCTGCGAGTTAACGCAGTTTATTTTGCTGGCCTGCATTCCCTTGTTAATTGTTTGGAAGGCGGACTATCCGTGGCTTATCGGGCTGATTATTTTTATCACTTCTATTTTTGACGCACCCGGCCAGCTGGCCCGCACGGCGCTGGCGCCCACATTCTCGCGCTATGCCGAGGTGCCCCTTTCTCGCACCACAGGCGTGGTGGAAGCATTGGACGGCATTATGGCCGTTGTCGGCCCTCTTTCGGGCGGGTTGCTGATTGCCATGGCCGGGCTGTATGCTTCTTGGCTGGCAGTAGTGGCGATGTGCTTGGTCATTGTGGTTTTAAGTCTTAAAATTTACAGCCGCCGCAACAAACGTTTGGTACCCAACACCACCACTTTCCGCCAAGCGGGGCAACTGCTTAAGCAAGACGGCGTCCTGCGCCAAAGCATTTTGTTTACCATGCCCTTTTTTATTTTGGGCCAATCGTGGGAGCTGCTGTTGGTGCCGGGCTATATTTACCAGCATGGATACAGCACGGTTTATTTGGGGCTGCTGGGTGCTTCCTTTGGGCTGGGGGCGTTTATCGGCGCTTTATATTTTGCCAATGCGGCACGCAAATTTAAATTTTTCACCCTGCTTACGGCCAACTATTTGGCGTATTTGCTTTCGGTGGTGGTGCTTTATTTAAATCTTCCCAAACCGCTGGTGCTGGGCGCCACCGTGGTGTGCGGCCTGACGTTTGGGGCATTTTCGGCCATGATTTCCACCCTCATTTTATTGCGCGCGCCTGAAAATTTGCGCGGCAAAATATTGGGGCTTTTCGGCACGGCTTCTTATACAGTGGAAAGCTTCTGCGTGCTGTTTATCGCCATGCTAATGCACTTTTTGGGGCTGCAAAACACGCTGTATATTATTGTGCTTGTTTTTGGCGGGCTGGTGGTGTGGAGCATGTGGGCCCGAAAAGAAAACGACTTTTGGGCCGCCACAGCCGGGCGCATGCCGCTGCCGGCTTCTGCCCAAAAACTTAAAAAGAAACAACAAATGCTTTTGGAATATAAACCCGTCGTGCAGGTGCGCCGCACGGGGCACTTTACGCAGACAAAATAATGTCTGAAAATAAAACTATTTACAAACTATTTTTTTTTAAGTAAAATAAATATGTCGGAAGTAAAAAGATTTATTCCCCGATAGCTCAATGGTGGAGCGACCGGCTGTTAACCGGTAGGTTGTAGGTTCGAGTCCTACTCGGGGAGCCATTTAAACCACGCGCAAGCGTGGTTTTTTTATTGTTACTTAGGCAATAAAATGCCTGTCCAAAGGGTTATAATAAAAACAGGAGCTGCTTATGAAAAAAACAATTTTTATCGTTTTTTGCCTTTTATTCCCATGCCTTTCGTTCTGCGCGGAAAGCTATACAACATCCTGCTCTTACAGAATGTCAAACAAAAGCAATGCTTGCATCTCCTGGAAAACTGCTAAAAACGAGGATGGTTCCTATACTACTTCTTGCATAGAGAGAACATCCAACGACTATAAACCCTGCTTCTCATACAAAACCATCCAAAATACGGACGGTTCTTACACGACATCCTGTATGTACAGGACTTCTAACGAATTCCTCCCGTGCTTTACTTGGAACACCACTAAAAATGAGGACGGGTCTTACACAACTTTCTGTTCCTTTAGATCTTCTAGTGAACCGCATACGTGTTTTTCCTGGAAAACCACCAAAAACAAAGATGGCTCTTACAGAACTTCTTGCTCGTACAGAACTTCAAACGATTTTCCAATGTGTTCCTCGTGGAAAACGCACCCTAACTAACCCACATATTTGTTTCGTTTTTGTCCGGCCTTATACGCCACATTGGCAAATTCCAAAGCTTGCGCCGTACCGCGTTTATTGGCCTGTGTCATAGCTGCTTCCGTGCTATATTATGTTAATTATTTGCTAACGGCTTTGGCCCCCGGGTGTGCCCCGCCGCACAATAGACGGCCCCAAAACATAAAAAACCAGGCCCGAAAGCCTGGTTTGCATGTTTTGAACTTTTATTATAATTTGCTTTCCGTTTGAGCCGGCACGCCGTCGGCGCCTGTCCACTCTTGCAAAGAACCAGCCTTGGTCTGCATGCACATAAAAAGCATGCCGTCCGGGCCGCTTTTTAAACTTCGGGCGCCTTGCGGGTTTACGCGCACCAGCGTGCTTTCCTGCAAGTCAAACACATCGTCGTCTATTTGCATTTTGCCGTTGCCTTTAAGCACCAGATACACTTCCTCATTCTGTTTATGTGCATGGAAGAAAGGCAAAGCCGTATTCGCCGGCAGGGCGCCGAAGGAAATTTCGCTCCCCGTGGTGCCCAAAGCGTCTTTTAAAAACACCTTGCCTTTAAAGTCACCCGTCACAAACTGGGCAATTTCCGCCCACGGGCCGACACAAACAGCCTTAAAATTTTTATTTTCGGCAATATTTTTTATTTCTTTGCTCATAAGAGCCTCCTTTCTAAATAGCTTTATAGTATAATAAAAATTGTAAGATACTTTTGTAAAGAAGACACTTTTTTATTATCTAAGTACCTTTAAGTAACTAATAGGAGCATAAAGTGAAAAAGAAAGAACTTCCGCTCTGCCCCGTGGCGCTGACGGTGGAAATGATAGGCAATAAATGGAAACTGCTTATTGTGCGCGACCTAATGGCCGGTACGCGCCGCTTTGGGCAATTGCGCAAATCCATAAGCGGCATCAGCCAAAAGGTGCTTACGCAAAACCTGCGTGCTCTGGAAGAAGACGGTTTGATTACACGTAAAGTATATGCCGAAGTGCCGCCTAGGGTGGAATACAGTTTAAGTGCGTCCGGCAAAGCACTTAAGCCCGTCATTGCCGCGCTGGCAAAATGGGGCGAACACTACCGCAGTGCCGTTGAAAAAATACGCAATAAAAAATAATTATTTCTTCCAGCGTTTCAGTCCGCTTAACACGGCCGTCATAATGGCGCGGGCTTTGGCGGGGGCCATGTCGGGGTGAGCCTGCAAAATAAAAGGAAGGCAGGAGTTGACCATTTCTTCCAGCGTAATATCGGCCGTAAAATCTCCGTCGCGGTAGCAATAAATGCAATAGTCGGCGCTGTAAGAGCCGTCCTCTTCGGTGCCGTAGAGTTCTTTTTCTTCCCCCAGCGACATGCCGCAGCTTTGGCAAAGTTTAGGCATAGCTCCTCCTGATATGTATATTGTAGTTCTTTTTTACGGCTTGCCGCTGGTACATAGAAAAAGATAGACTATGAAAACGGAGGATTTATGACCCAAATTGACGTAGTATATCTAGGCGACGGACAAACCGAGCTGACCCACGGCCCCAGCGGGGCTAAAATCATCACCGATTTACCGCCTGACAACGGCGGCAAGGGGCGCATGTTTTCCCCCACGGACTTGCTGGCGGGCGCTTTGGCCGCGTGCATAGAAACCATTATGGGCAAAATGGCCCAGCGCGCCGGGGATGACCTGACCGGCATGAAAATAACGGTGGATAAAATTATGGCCGCCAACCCGCGCCGCGTGGGCGAGTTTGTGCTGGACATCACCTTCCCCGCGCATTTTACGCAGGAAATGAAGGAACGCTACGCAGGTGCCGTTAACGCCTGCCCCGTACACCAAAGTTTACGCGCGGACATTAAAACGACCGTGCACATTCATTAAGGAGGATTTTTATGGCAGATACCATTCATTGCAATTATACCGGCAATAAGCGGGTGGAAATGACCAAACAAGGCATTAAAGACACCTTGCACACCGCCCACGACGACGCGGGCGAATACGTCACCCCGGGGGATATGCTGCTTAGCGCTTTGGGCGCCTGCACGCTGACGATGATGAGCGTGGTGGCCATGAAAGCCAAGCAAAATATGGACGGCACCAAAATTGACGTCACCGGCGTGTTCGGCCCCAATGCAGGCGGGCTGGAAGAAGTGCACCTTAAAGTCTCCTTCCCCGACCATGTGGACGCCGAAATGCGCAAACGCTACTTGGCCATGGTCAACATTTGCCCCGTGCACAAAAGCTTAAACCCCGCCATTAAGTTCAGCGTGGAAAGCAACTAATTGCACGTCACTTTAAAACCCGCCTTTAAGGCGGGTTTTTTTCTTGCCCGGCGCAGATAAGCCATAGACAAAACTGCTAAAATATAAGTATGAAATTTTCTCTTATCAGTTTGGGCTGTCCTAAAAATTTGACCAACAGCGAAGAGTTCACTGCCCGCCTTATCGGCCAAGGGCATGAGTTGCTTTTGTCGCCGGAAGGGGCGGACGTGCTTATCGTCAACACCTGCGGGTTTATTGCTTCTGCCGTGGAAGAAGCCGAAAACGCCATACGCGAAGCCTTGGAACTTAAAAAGCAAGGCCTCGTCAAACGCGTGGCCGTAACAGGCTGCCTGGTGGAACGCTACAAAGACAAAATTTTAAAGGACTTTCCGGACACGGACCTGGTGTTCTCCATCGCCGGACAAGAGAAAATAGAAGATACCCTGCAGCACAGCGGCCTTTTGCTTAGTCCGCTGCCCAAAACGCTGTATCTGCCCGAATATAAAATGAGCCTCACCGCCCCGCACACGGCTTACTTAAAAGTGGCCGATGGCTGCAACAACCGCTGCGCCTATTGCACCATTCCGTTTTTGCGCGGGCCCTACCGCTCCAAACCCATGGAAGACATCTTGCGCGAAGCCGACCTGATGGCCCAACACGGCGTAAAAGAAATTTCGCTCATCGCGCAAGACACCACCTCTTACGGGCAAGATTTATACGGCAAGCCCTGCCTGACGCAATTGCTGGAAAAACTGCTTAAAAACCGCCGCATTAAACGTTTGCGCATTATGTACGGCTATCCGCACCGCGTCACCCAGGAACTGGCCGATTTGATGGCCTCTACGCCGCGCATTTTCCATTATATAGACATTCCCTTGCAGCATATTGCCGACCCGGTGCTTAAACGCATGAACCGCCACTGCGGCACCGCGCAGATACGCGCCACGCTGGACATGCTTAAAAAGACGGTAAAGGATATTTCCCTGCGCACCAATTTTATCGTCGGCTTTCCCGGCGAAACGGAACAGGACTTTAAAGAACTGCTGCAGTTTGTAAACGATTATGAGTTTGACAACATGGGTGTGTTTGAGTTCTTCCGCGAAGAAGGCACCGTCGCTTACGGCCTGCCGGACCAAATTGCGCCCGAAGTTAAACAAGAACGCCGCCTGCGCCTGGAAGAAGCGCAAAGCCGCGTGATTGACCGCATCAACAAACGCCTTTTGGGCACCACATTGGAGGCCATTGCC
>CALUQA010000079.1 GCA_944322775.1 uncultured Elusimicrobiales bacterium | reverse complement strand
TGGCTTTGCGCAGGGTGTCGGCCTCGCCGGGGGTGAAGCCGCCCAGCGTTTTGGAAATTTGCATGATTTGTTCCTGATACACCATACAGCCGTAGGTGTCTTTAAGCACTTCTTCCAAAAGCGGGGTTTCGTAGGTTATTTTCTCCTGCCCGTTTTTGCGCCGCACAAACATGTCCATCATGCCCGATTCCATCGGCCCGGGGCGATAAAGCGCCACCAGGGCGGACACGTCGCCAAACTGTCTGGGCTGCAATTTTTTAATCAAATCGCGCATGCCGCCGCTTTCCAGCTGGAACACCCCTAGCGTTTGGCAGGCGCAAAGCAAATCGTAGGTTTTTTTGTCGTCCAGCGGAATATTGTTAATGTCAAAATTCGGGTCGTGGCGCTGGCGAATCAGCTTTTCGGCATTGTCAATGACCGTCAGCGTGCGCAGACCCAAAAAGTCCATTTTCAAAAGCCCCAGGTTGGAGCACGGCTCGCCTTCAAACTGGGTCGTAATATCGTCACGGGAGCCGCGTGCCAGCGGCACATAGTGGGAAACGGCCTCTTTGGTAATCAGCACGCCTGCGGCGTGAATACCCGTGTGGCGTTTGAGGCCTTCAATTTTGCGGGCCATGTCAAACAAACGCTTGGACGTAGGATTATTGGTAATTTCTTTTTTGAGTTCTTGGATATTTTCCAGCGCGCCGTCCAACGTGATTTTTGGATCGTTGGGGATCATCTTGGCCACGCGGTTGGTTTCGCTGACGCTGATGCCCATAACGCGGGCCACGTCGCGTATGGCCAGTTTGGCCTTCATGGTACCAAAGGTAATAATCTGGGCCACTTTGTCTGCCCCGTATTTGTGGCGCACGTAGTCAATCACGCGCTCGCGCCCCGTGTCGGACATATCAATATCCAAGTCCGGCATGCTGACGCGGTCCGGATTTAAAAAGCGTTCAAAAAGCAGTTTGCTTTTGATGGGGTCTATGCGGGTGATGTCCAAGCTGTAAGCCACCAAGCTGCCGGCACCGCTGCCGCGGCCGGGTCCTATGGGAATGCCGTTTTGGCGGGCCCAGTGTATAAAATCCTGCACGATTAAAAAGTAGCAGTCAAACCCCATGGAAATGATAACGTCAAACTCGTATTCCAGCTGTTTTAAATATTCCGGCGGCACGTTGCCGTGCATTTTTTTGTTTAGCCCTTCACGGCACAGTGCTTTAAAATATTCGGCGGAGTTGGGGTACTGCGGGGGGATTTCAAAGTTAGGCAAAATAAACCCGTGTTTCGGGAACTCCAAATTGCACTTTTCGGCAATTTCCAGCGTGGCGGTCAAGGCTTCGGGCGTGTGGGCAAACAGCTCATACATTTCGTCTGGCGACTTAAAATACAGCTCGTGCGTCGTCATTTTCAGGCGATGCGGGTCGTCTAGGGTTTTGCCGGTGGAAATACAAAGGTTTACGTCGTGCGCTTCCCAATCTTCTTTTTTTTCGTAGTGGCAGTCGTTGGTGGCCACGGTTTTAAGGCCCAGCTTTTTGGCCACTTCTTTTAAGATGGGCAGGGCTTCCTGCTCTTCTTTTATGCCGTGGTCCATCAGCTCAATATAATAGTTGCCCGGGCCCATAATATCGGCATATTCCTGGGCTAAAGCGCAGACTTTTTCAAACGGGGCCGTTAAAGCGTATTGGGAAAGAAACCCTTTCAAACAGCCGGAAAGGGCAATAAGCCCCTCGGAATATTTGGCCAAAATTTCTTTGTCTATGCGCGGGTGGTAATAATATCCGTCCACCCAGGCCAACGAGTTTAACTGCATTAAGTTAAGGTAGCCCTGGTGGTTTTTGGCCAGCAAGGTCAGGTGGCCGGTGCGGGATTTATCTTTGTCTGTATATTTGCCCTCGGTTATGTACATCTCACAGCCGACAATCGGCTTTAGGCCGGCTGCCCGGGCGGAGTCGTAAAAGTCCAGCGCGCCGTATAGGTTGCCGTGGTCGGTTAAGGCCATGGCTTTTATGCCGCTTTCGGCCAAACCGCGCAAAAAGCGCGAAGGCTTGTGATTTTCGGAAATGCGCAGCATACCGTCCAAAAGCGAATATTCCGAATGGTTATGAAGATGTATAAATTCTTTCATGCGGCCGCCGGTTGGGGCTAAATATTATAAGATAGTGATATGTCCCATTATAGTAAATTAAAAGAAACCAAAGTGTCCGGCCAGACCTTGTATAAGGGCGTGGTCGGCTTTAACAAAGATGTGGTGCGCCTGATTAACGGGCGCAAAACCACCCGCGTCTATTCGGCCCACCGCGGCGCCAGCGCCATTGTGCCGCTGACCGAAGAAAGCGAAGTATATTTGGTGCAGCAATACCGCTACCCCATTGGCAGAGTGACGTGGGAAATCCCCGCCGGCAAACGCGAAGAAGGGCAAACGCCTCTTTCCTGCGCCAAGGCCGAACTGGCCCAAGAAACGGGCCTGCACGCGGCCAAATGGACTAAAATGACCGTGTTTAACCCCAGCAATGCTTTTTCTACGGAGTTTTTGCACATTTATCTGGCCCGCGGCCTAAAGCGCGGCAAAGACTGCCCCGATGAAGATGAGTTTTTAAACGTCAAAAAATTTCCTTTGGCTAAAGTGTACGAAATGATAGAAAAAGGCAAAATACAGGACGCCAAAACAATCATCGGTCTTTTGATGTACCGCAGTTTTTATCAGGACAAATAAAAAAACCCCGCTGAGCGCGGGGTTTTTATTTATTGGTATCGGTCGGATTTGGTGCCGCCGTCATAGGCGTAGCCCAAATCGTTTTTAATCAGTTCGCGGGCCAGGCTTTGGCCGGAAGCATTGTTTACGTCGCAAAGCAAGCGGAAATATTTATCCCGCCCGCAGTTGGAAAGGGCAACAGGCGTTTGCTGCAAAAAATTTTTGGTGAAAGCCTTGGCCTTTTGGGCCAGGGCTTTTTCGCGTTTGGTTTTGCCTTTTATTTCGGGGCAGTCTACCCCGCGCACGCGCACGGGCACTTTTTCGCAATATACGGCAAGCGAACAGTTTAAATTAATTTTAAACGTGTCCCCGTCATACACGGAAGCAATGTCCACGTTTTGCAGGCTTTGGGCGCTGGGCATGGCGTCCGTGGCGGAAGACGGCTTGCCGGTTTGCTGCATGACGGCCAAAAAAGCCGCCGCCAGCACGGCGGCCCAAAACTTAATTTGCTTTTTGCTGTAGCGTTTGCGCCGTGCCATATTAATATGCGGGGGGAACAAGCAATTTTAAGGCTTTTGGCAAAAGCGAAATTTTCAGTTCGTTTTGCGTCACTTTCGGCTCGCCGTCCAAGTGATAGACAATTTCCCCGTCATAGTTGATGATAGCTTCGGCCGTTTTTTGGGTGCGGGTCACTTCAAACGGGCGGAAGGTTTTGCTAAAAAACGTCGGGGCGGCCAGCGCCAGTTTAAATTTGCTTACCGGCAGCACTTCCACCATGTCAAACTGGCCGTCAGTAAGGCTGGCATGCGGCGCGATTTTAAAATTGCTGCCATACTGCGTGCCGTTGGCAAACACCAGCGTAAGCGGGGTTAAAATTTCGTCTTTTCCGTTGTAGCGCGCGCTCAAGGTTTTGGGTTGGTAAGAAGACAGGGCCTTAGCCCCCAACTTAAAATAAGGCCATTTGCCGCGGGAACCGGTTTTGCCGTGCTCGGCAAACATGCGGGCGATTTCGGCCTCTATGCCTACGCCTGCCAAATTGAAAAAATAGTCCCCGTTGGCCTGCCCCACATCGCACAGCACGGGCGTGGCTTTTTGCAGCATGGCCCAAGCTTCTTCATACAGCAGGGGCATGCCCAGTTCGCGCGCCAGGCCGTTGCCGGAGCCTTTGGGCACAATGCCCAGGGCCGTTTGCGTGCCCACCAGTGCTTTGGCGGTTTCGTTGATGGTGCCGTCCCCGCCGGCCACAATGACGCAGTCGTATCCTTCTTTTACGGCTTGCGCGGCCAGTTCGGTGGCGTGCCCGGCGTGCTGGGTGAAAGCCCCCTTCGCACCCGGGAAGTTAATCAGCGCGGCACGCTCCATATCTTTTCTTTCCATGTGGCGGGCGCCGCTGATGGGGTTAATGATGACAAAGGTTTTCATAATTTTTTAATTTGGTCCGGCTCTGCCAGGACGTCTTCTTTGCGCAGCATTTGCAGCGTTTCGCATATGCGTTCGGTTTTAAGCAAATGGTTGCCTATAGAGGCCACCTTGCTGCCAAGGCCGACCAAAAAAATCATAAACAGCGCAAATAAAGACAGGTTAAGTATTTGGTTGACCACGTCCGACTGCATTTGCACTTGCCCGTATTGCGTGTCTATGGCAATGGGCTTTAGTTGCAGCACCTGCACCACCGGCTTGCGGTTAACAAAGGTTTGATACATGCCGGTAAAGGCAAAAAACAACGTGGCCAGGCCCACTAAAATAAGCAAATAACCAATAATTTTATGTTGCATAAAAAAATTATAACAAATCCCTTGCGCGGTGCGGCTGACCGGGGTGAAAAGCCTATGCCGCGGCGGCCGGGCGGCTTGGGTGTGTATTTGATATAATTTAATTATATCTTTATCCCAAATACAGGATTAACCATGAAAAGCACAGAAGTAAGAAACGGTTTTTTGCAATTTTTCCACTCCAAGGGGCTGCCCATTATTGCCTCCAGCCCGCTTGTGCCGCATTCCGACCCGACCCTATTGTTTACCTCGGCGGGTATGGTGCAGTTTAAAGCCAATTTGATGGGCATAGACAAAAGCCTCAAAAACGCCGCCACCTGCCAAAAGTGCGTGCGTACCACCGACATTGACAGCGTGGGCTTTACCGAACGGCATTTGACGTTTTTTGAAATGTTGGGCAATTTTTCCTTTGGGGATTATTTTAAAAAAGAAGCCATCGCCTGGGCTTGGGAATATTTAACCGGCACGCTGGGCATTGCGCCGGAAAAACTTTACGTCAGCATTTACAAAGGCGGCATTGCTCCGCGCGATGAAGAAGCCTATAACACCTGGCTGCAATACGTGCCCAAAGACCACATTTTTGAGCTGGACGAAGCCGACAACTTTTGGACCATGGGGCCCACCGGTCCTTGCGGTCCCTGCACGGAAATTTATTACGACTTTGGCGACAAAGGCTGCAAAAACCCGCACTGCGACATTACCTGCGACTGCGGACGCTATGTGGAAATTTGGAACATCGTTTTTGAAAGCTACAACCGCCAGGAAGACGGCTCCTTGCAGCCCTTGCCGCAAAACAACATTGATACCGGCATGGGGCTGGAACGCCTGTGCATGGTCATGCAAAACAAGAAAAATATTTTTGAAACGGACTTGTTTGCCCCGCTTACACAGCAAGCGCAAAAGATTTTGGGCATTGCCGGCAACACCCCGCAGGAAATTTCCGCCCTGCGCATTATTGCCGACCATGTGCGCAGCTCTTCTTTCTTAATTGCCGAAGGCATTTTGCCTTCCAA
>CALUQA010000078.1 GCA_944322775.1 uncultured Elusimicrobiales bacterium | reverse complement strand
CTGAAACCCACACTGTTCCGCCCCCTCTCCATTGCCGCTTTGCTCCGCGTTATCTCAAACACGGGCAAAAAAGTGGCCGTTTTGGACCGCACCAAAGAACCGGGCGCCTTGGGCGAACCGTTGTTCCAAGACGTTTGCGCTGCTTTCCTGACCGAAGAAGCCAAAGCCAAATTCCCGACCACCCCGCTCATCATCGGCGGCCGCTATGGTATCGGTTCTAAAGACTTTACGCCTTCCGACGTGAAAGCCGTGTACGACAACTTGGCTTTGAAAGAACCCAAGAAAAACTTCACCGTCGGCATTAACGACGATTTGACCCATACCTCTCTGCCCGTTACCAAACTGGACAACAAAGCCGGCAACGACATTTTCGCCGCTATGTTCTACGGGCTGGGCTCCGACGGTACGGTGGGTGCCAACAAAAACACCATGAAGATCATCAGCGCCAACGGTTTCTTTGCGCAGGGGTACTTTGTGTACGACTCCAAGAAATCTGGCTCTATGACCACCTCTCACATTCGCTTCGGCAAAAAATATATCCGCGCTCCGTATTTGATTCAGTCTGCCGACTTTATCGGCGTGCACATGTTTGACTTCTTGGACAAATACGATGTGCTGGGCAAAGCCAAAAACGGCGCTACGGTGCTGATCAACTCCCCGTACTCTGCCGAAGACGTGTGGAACCATTTGACCGCGGAAGTGCAGAAACAAATCATTGACAAGAAACTCAAAGTCTACGTCATTGACGCTTCCGACATCGCCTTGGCCACCGGCATGGGCAGCCGCACCAACACCATCATGCAGACGGCCTTCTTCGGCGTTGCCGGCGTAATCCCTACCGATAAAGCCATTGCCGACATTAAAGAAGCCATCAAAAAAACCTATTCCAAAAAAGGCGAAGAAGTGGTGCAGAAAAACTACAAAGCCGTGGACGCGGCCCTGGCCGGCTTGCACGAAGTAAAATACCCGGCGGAAGTAACCTCTAAACTGCACACCAAAGCCCCCGTCCCGGCCGATGCCCCCGCGTTTGTAAAAGACGTTTTGGGCGAAATGATTGCCGGCCGCGGCGACGAATTGCCGACCTCTGCCATGCCCGAAGGCGGCGTCTATCCTACCGGCACCACCCAGTATGAAAAACGCAACATCGCCATTCAGGTTCCGCAGTGGGACCCCAACACCTGCATTCAGTGCGGCTTCTGCTCCATGGTCTGCCCGCATGCGGCTATCCGCATTAAAGCCTATGACGGCGCGGCCTTGAAAGACGCCCCCAAGACCTTTAAATCTGCCGACGGCAAAGCCGACTTGGCCGGTTTTAAATTCACCGTGCAAGTGGCGGTGGAAGACTGCACCGGCTGCGGCGCTTGTATCTTTAACTGCCCGGCCAAAAACAAAGAAAACCCGGAAAAGAAAGCCATCAACATGGTGCACCAGCTGGAAGTGCGCGACAACGAAATTGACAACTTTGCCTTCTTCTTGGGCCTCAAACAGGCTGACGTAAAAACCAAGAAAGAAAGCGTCAAAGGTTCTCAGTTGCGCAAACCGTTGTTTGAGTTCTCCGGTGCGTGCGCCGGCTGCGGTGAAACCCCGTATGTGAAACTCTTGACCCAGTTGTTCGGCGACCGCTTGGCCGTGGCCAACGCGACGGGCTGCTCCTCCATTTACGGCGGCAACCTGCCCACCACGCCGTATTGCAAACGCGACGACGGCAAAGGCCCCGCCTGGTCTAACTCCTTGTTTGAAGACAACGCCGAATTCGGTATGGGTATCCGCGTGGCTTATGACCAGTTGAACAGCGACGCCAAAGCCCTGCTGAGCGAAGTGAAAGAAGGCTGCCTGAAAGACCATGCCGCCTTGGTGGACGCGCTTTTGAACAATGCGCAGAAAACCGACGAAGAAGTGGAACAGCAGCGCAAAAATGTGGCTGAACTGAAAGCCATTCTGGAAAAAACCGACTGCGAAAAAGGCAAACGCCTTTTGAGCTTTGCCGACTACCTGGTTCGCAAATCCGTGTGGATCTTGGGCGGTGACGGCTGGGCCTACGATATCGGCTACGGCGGTTTGGACCACGTCTTGGCCAGCGGCAAGAACGTCAAAGTCTTGGTGCTGGATACGGAAGTGTACTCCAACACCGGCGGCCAGATGTCCAAAGCCACCCCGTTGGGCGCCAAAGCCTTGTTTGCTGCCGGCGGCAAAACCATGCCGAAGAAAGACCTGGGCATGATTGCCATGACCTACGGCAACATCTATGTGGCTCAGGTGGCCATGGGTGCCAACATGAACCAGACCATTCAGGCCTTGGCCGAAGCTGACGCTTACGACGGCCCGGCTTTGGTGATTGCCTACTCTCACTGCATTGCCCACGGTATTGATATGTCCAAAGGTATGGGCGAAGCCAAACGTGCCGTACAGGCCGGACGCTGGATCCTCTACCGCTTCAACCCGCAGGCCCGCTATGAAGGCAAAAACCCGCTGCACGTGGACAGCCCGCTGACCGAGCCCACGCTGCCGCTGGCCGACTATATGAGCGGCGAAAACCGCTTCAAAGGCCTCATGCGCGACAATCCGGAATTGGCCAAAGAATTGCTTAAACGTGCCGAATCCGAATACGCCTGGAGACGCGACCTGTACAAACAACTGGCCGCTATCCAGCCTGCCGTGAAAGTAGAAAAATAGTTTAAACCAAAACTAAAAACCCCCGGCTTAGTAAAAAGCCGGGGGTTTTGTTTTGTGCATAATAACATAGGTCCTTTTTCTATTCATTTCTGGGTCCAAATACCCTTGTTGTGTCTTTTTCATAAGCGCATAATATAAGTAAAAGAAGCACTTTTATTATAAGGAGAGAAGTAATGAAAAAATCAATGATTGTTTCTTCTGTTCTAATTGGTCTGATGGCCGCCGCTTTGCCGGCTGCCGCCCAGCGCACGGAAGCGCAAAACAAGGCTATGCTAAAAGGGTTTGAACAGGCTTTTGTCCAGCAAGTGCCGACGGCCTGCCTAAATAATTTGTGCTTTCAGACACAGTGGGAAGCTTTGGCCTACTGCCAAGGTTTTGCCGAAGAAGCTGTCAATACGCAAAATTTCCCTATTGAAACGCATAAAACGCTTCAAAATACATTGAATACCTGTACGAATTTATTAAAAAACACCTCCGAAGAAAGTGCTTGTCTGTCCCCCGAAAAACAAAATAATGCTCAAGAACAAGGACGCAAAAGTTTGCTGACTTTGTTGGCTCAAAGCAACCCTTATGGCAAAGGCGTTAGCTATGTTGACGGCTATCGCCAATTAGGCCAAGTGGCCGCAGACGGGGCCCAGCAAGTTGCTCAAGTGTATAAAGACGGATATCAAAACATGGCTGAAGGCTATAAAAAAGCCGATTATGTTGACGGCTACCGCCAAATGGGTCAAGCCGTGGCCAATGCCTATAAAGACGGCTACCAAAATATGGCTGAAGGCTACAAAAAAGTAGATTATATCGACGGCTACCGCCAAATGGGTCAAGCCGTGGCCAATACCTATAAAGACGGCTACCAAAATATGGCTGAAGGCTATACAAAAGTTAGTTATACCGACGGCTACCGTCAGCTTTGGCAAGCCATTAAGAACTTTATTAAAGAAGGCTGCCGTGCCAAGGCAAAAGGCGATTTAATCTTGTGGCAAGAATTTCATAAAAAACATCATTAATCTAATACTTGTTAAAAAACCCGGAGCGTACTTACGCTTCGGGTTTTTTGTTTTTCCAAATAAACAAGGCCTGATTTTATATAATCTATACATCTGCATCAGGTATTTATGAAAAAACTATTTATTTTATTGCTTGCTTTAACCGTGATTGGCTGTTACGTTTGGTATCGCCAAGGCCAACAAGAGCAAGAGGCCCAAACGCTTATATGGGCGGCCTACGACGGCAATTTAGCCGCACTAAAAACCGCCTTGGAAGAAGGCGCCACGATGGACTGGCTAATATATATTGACGACCCCTCTAGGGATTACCGCCATGCCGCCATGACGCCGCTTTTGGCGGCCGCTTCGGGCGGGAACACAAAAATTTTGCGCTTTTTAATCGAAAAACAAAAACAGGATCCCAACCAAACCAACGAACAAGGGTGGACGCCGCTGTTTGTGGCCATACGCGACGGCCATGCCGAAGCAGCCGCCCAACTGGTGCTGATGGGGGCCAACCCCAATTTAGCCACCGATACCGGTGCCACGGCTTTGATGTTGGCCGTCTTGTCCCCTCTTCCTTCGGAAAAGCAACGCCTTTCCTTGCTGGAATATTTGCTCAAGAAAAAAGCCAATCCCAATGCATACACCCGCTGGCAAACGGACGCTTTATTCTATGCCGTTACAGCCAACCCAAAGCCGGAAGCGGTCAGCCTGTTGCTTAAATACGGGGCAGACCCTTGCCGCACCTATCAAGGCAAGACCTTGCCTGAACTGCTGAAAGATGATTCGGCAAACGACTCTTTGCGCTCCGTGTTAAAAGAAGCCCGCCGTTCCTGCCCGAAAAAAACGGCAGACAAAAAGCCTGCCGTCAAAGCCGAAAAATAATTTTTTAATAATAGCGGTGCACCCGGGTTAACAAGGCGGACTTGGACATATCCCCCGGGTTGGTGCCGGGCACCCCTTGCGGAACGGGGGCGTTTCTCTGCTCAAAGTACTCTTTCCACCAAGGCGATAGCTTACCTGTTTTTTTGTCATTAAAGCTCATGGAAACAGACGGAAAAAGAAAATTTCCGTCTTTGTCCAAAAACACGGCTTGCACCAGCTCACTGCAATAGTAGGCGTCATTGTCGGGCTGGAACAAAAAGTCATAGGGCTTTCCTTCCAATTTTTTCACGCGTTTAAGGGCCTTGCGCACCTGCTTTTTGGAAACTGCTTTAAAGCGGAACACTTCCACCAGCGGCCCGCCGTTTTGGGCGGCCTCGTTCAAAAACGCCTGCAGCGGCACCCGACGCACGCCCCCTTGGGTGGAGGCTTCCCACACAAAAGGCTGGCCTTGGCGCACCTGGGCAATGCCCACATGGGCAAAAGCGGCCCCGTCTATGCCTTCGGTGGCGGAAGATATGGCCTGCTCAAAAGCCGACCCTTGCCCCACCTGAAAGAGCAAATCTCCGTCCTGCAAATCAAAACTCCAGCCCCCAAAAGGCAATAGAAATAAAAATAAAAACAGAAAATATTTTTTCATATATTTATTGTAATAAAAAAGCCCGCAGGCACTCTGCGGGCTTTTGCAAAACAAGTTTTATCAGCTGATTTGCGCCAACTTGGTGAACAAATCTTTTTGTTCTTTGGTCAGCGTGCGCGGCACGTCAATGGTCAGCGTGACAAACAGGCTGCCTTTGCTGTTTAAGCCTTTGCCGCTGAGTTTGAGCTTTTTGCCGTTATGCGTACCGGCGGGCACTTTTACCTTAACGGGGCCGTCCAACGTGGGCACATAAATGGTGCCGCCCAGGGCCGCCGTCCACGGCATAAGCGTGACAGGCACGTACAAATCGTCCCCTTCCAGACGGAACGTCAGGTGCGGGCGGATTTTAATGGTTAAATACAAATCCCCGTTCCCGCGCGGAGTAGGGTTGCCCAAACCTTTCAGTTTGATGCGCTTTCCTTCACCCACGCCGGCAGGCAATTTCACCGTCACGTTGCGGCCGCCCGGCAGGGTAAGCTGCATTTGTCCGCCGCGGTGGGCATCTTCCAGGTTCAGGGCCAGTTCGGCGTCCATATCGCCACTGTGCTGGCTTGTTCCTGCGCTGCGGCGGCCGGTGCCGCCAAAGCCGGAAAAGCCGCCCATTCCCCCCATACCGCCAAAAATGCTTTGGAAGAAATCGCTAAAGTCGGCGCCGCCAAAATCGCCGCCGCCGTTAGAGCTGAAATTATAATAGGTGTTGCCGTTGCCGCCGGCGTATTGCTGATACGCCCCGCCAAACGGATTGCCGCCGCCGTAATAAGAGGAAGAAGACCGCGTCCGTCCGCCGGCGGAAGCTCCGCCGCCGCGGGCATAATTCTGGTAGCCTTCCTGCCCGACTTGGTCATAAATGGCGCGTTTTTGTTTATCCGAAAGCACCGCATAGGCTTCGTTGACGTCTTTAAATTTTTCCGTCATGGCAGCCTTTTCGCTTTCCGGGTGCAAATCCGGGTGGTATTTGCGCGCGGCAACTTTAAACGCCTTTTTAATTTCGGCGTCGGTGGCGTTTTTGTTTACGCCCAAAATTTTATAATAATCTTTATATTCCGCCATAATTTTCCCCTTCTGTTCCTCATTTTATATAATTTCCGTGGGGGTTACAATGCTACTGGGAACCGGAAAAGGCAACAGCAAAACACCGCTTCGGCTGCTATGGACGGCCGAAGGGACCTCTTCTTTGGTCAACCAGTTTATGCAGTTACTGCTGCCCTGGTACGTGCTAAGCACCACCGGCAGCCTGATGTGGACGGGTTTTGTGGCGTTTTGCTCCCTACTGCCCAATATTTTTTCTTCCCTTTTCGGCGGACAGATCATCGACCGGCTGGGCCGCTCCAAAACCATTCTGGGCTGCCAGTTAACGCAGTTTATTTTGCTGGCCTTCATTCCCGTGTTAATTGTTTGGAAGGCGGACTATCCG
>CALUQA010000077.1 GCA_944322775.1 uncultured Elusimicrobiales bacterium | reverse complement strand
AAGGCTACGACATCATTTTTATGGGGCCGCCGTACCGCGACCAAAACAACAAAATGCTGGCATTTTCCGAGCCGGCCCTGAAAAATGTGGCCTCTGCGGGGCTGTTGGCGCCCAAGGGCGTAATTGTTTTGCAGACGCACAAAACCGAAGAATTTGCCGTGCCGGACGGGTTGGAAATTTTCCGCGTGGAAAAATACGGCGACACGCTGGTGCACTTTTTACAACACAAGGAAAAATAACATGTACAGCGACGTGCACGAACTAAACTACTCCAAAATAAAAACCTATCTGGAATGCCCCCTGTTGTATAAATACAAATATATAGACGGGCGCAAAGAAGGGCTGGTGCCGGCGTCTTCTTTGGGGGTGTCTTTGCACCGCACGCTGGAAGAATACCACCGCAACAGCAATGACCCTTCCGAACTGCTTTCTTATTATGACGACTGCTGGCTGGGGGCCGGTTACACCAGCGCGGCGGAGCAGATGGAGTATTACCTTAAAGGTAAAAAAATGCTGGAGGTGTACGCCCAGCACGAGTACGAACGCAAAACCACCGTGGACAGCACCGAACGGGAGTTTATTTTTCAGGAAGGGGAATGGACCCTGCGCGGCAAAATATACCGCATAGACAAACACCCCGACGGCTCTTGGGAAGTGATAGACTATAAAACCGGCGACGATATTGATTTTGACGCCGCGGTGACGGACTCTTTGCAGTTGGGCATTTACGCCGTGGGTGCGCGGCGGGCCTGGAATTTGCAAAAAGGCAAAGCCACTTTTTATTTTACCGCGTTTGACAAAACGGTCAGCGCGCCCTTTGAAGCGTTTGACGAAAAAGCCATTCTGGATAAATTTATAGAAGTGGGCAAAAAAATAGAGGCCGGGCTTTTTGAGCCCAATTTAGCGCATTGCAAAGATTGCGCTTTCCGCAACCGGTGCGAAAAATCTTCCTGCCCGGACGAGGAACCGTCCGCGCCCGACTTTAGCGGCAATACCCCGGCCTAATGTCTATATGAGAATAAAAAACAAGAGGATAAAACCTCTTGTTTTTTTATGCTTTTTTAGGCAGTTAAACGGAAGCAAATAGGTCCAATTGGCTTTCTCTTCTGGGCACAAAGACCCTGTTTTTTGCCGAAGGCAAAATCTATACTAATAGCAGAAGGATATCTTTGGAGCTTTTTGCAAAAAATATGCTTAAAAAATGGCTCTGCTTATTTTATCTGATGTTGGTTGCTCTTCCCGCTGCTTTTTCTTATGGGCATTCGGGCGGTTTGTTTTTGTGGGAAGATAACCAAAATAAACCCAATAAAAATTATTTAAGCTATAAATTTATCCATCAGAAAGAAATTTCTTTCTGCACCAAGGGGTCGGCTGAAGATTGGGAAAGACCCATCTCGGCAGAAATATTGTCGCGCTATTTTCAAGCCGCGTTTTGGGAATGGACCCGCGGCACCGCACAGTACTTGCGCCAAAGCGGCCGTGCAGAGGAATTTGCCGATATTATTGCCTTGCTCGAAAAACCTTTTAAATTGGTGGATTTGGGTGTTTGCCAAAAAAATATGGCAGTAAAGCCGGATATTGAAATTTCTGCTTATCCGCCTTTTCAAAGCAACAAAGCATGGGCCTATTATGCCCAATATGGCATGCGTTTCGGTGCGGACAGCCAAATTCACTTTGTCTACCAGTCGTTTAAAACGACGGACGATTTGCTTCCCCAAAAAAAAGATGTGGTAGAAACATATATACAAAATGCGGCCAACGGGGCCCCTACATCCGCCGAAATTACGTTAGATGATATCACGCAGGATCAATCTAAGTTTGTAATGCTTGGCAAATGGAAGATAAAAGACAATTACCGGCGTAAATATCACGATCAGCTTTTTACGGCGATGTTGCACGAAGTCGGCCACGCGTTTGGCTTGGGCGATGAGGACAAGCAACTTCGTGTTGGGCAATCTTCCCCTGGGCCAATAAGCCAATATGGCGCTGATGCAGACCAAAGACAGGTATTTCGCACCCCGTACTTTTCGTCCGGTTTGATGTCATATAATGTTTACTATGCCCGCCGCACGGCCGATGACGTAATGGGGCTGATAACGATTTTTGACCGTTTTACGGGCACCAAACGAATTATTTATCCGCTTTTGTCAGACGAAAAAGAACCGGAAGTGGGAGCAATTGTCTTTGGGCAATATAAATATCCGCCGGTTAAAAAAGGCAAAAACGCTTTACGAAATTTAAAAAAATATTTCATTCCCAACGAATACCCTATTTTTAATCTGCGTGTATATGGGCCCAAGGTGTTTGAGCGGGAATTTTCCCCGGTGCCGGGCTATCCGGCCAAATACCGTCATTTGTCTGATGTGCAGAAAAAAGAGTTAGACAAGGTCAAAAAACAATTAATAGAGCATTTGCAAAAAGAACATAAATAAAAAACCCCGCGTTTTAAGCGCGGGGTTTTTGCGATGTAAACTTATTTCATAAGGCCTTTCTTTTTCAGTTCGGCCCGTACGGCGTCCATATTGGCGGGGATAACGTCGGGCTTGCTGACGGACTTGAGCGCGCTGTCGATGTCCTTTAAGCCGTTGCCGCCCATGACCAGCACCACGGTTTCGTCGCGTTCAATTTTGCCTTCCGCAGCCAGTTTTTTAAGCGCGGCATAAACGGCCGCCCCTGCGGGCTCGGCAAAGATATTGGCTTTGCGCGCCAGTTCGGGTATGGCCTGAATAATTTCTTCGTCGGTCACTGTCATGGCAAATCCGTTGGATTCTTCCAGCGCCTGCAGGGCCAGCTGCGCATCGCGCGGGTAGCTGACCAAAATGCTGTCCGCCACCGTATGCGCCTGCACGGGGGTTACTTCCATGTTGTGCTCAAACGCCTGCTTAATGGCGGCGCTGCCGGCGGCCTGTACG
>CALUQA010000076.1 GCA_944322775.1 uncultured Elusimicrobiales bacterium | reverse complement strand
TTTGGGCGTCAGTTCGCCAAACACAATGGTGATAAAGCTTAAGGGCAACACCACCATAATAACGGCCAGCGCATTGGCTAGCTTAAGCGGAATGTGAAAGTGCTCCTGCATCCACGGGGCAAACCATTCGTCGGCCCCTGCGCCGCCCACGGCGGCCGCCACCGCACCCACCAGCGTAATGCCTATTTGAATGGTGGCCAGGCTGCCTTCCATATGGTCTTTCATGTACAAAGCGCTTTCTGCACCGCGTCTTTTTTCTTGTGCCAGAATAGAAAGTTTCGTGCGGGAAGCGGACGCCAGGGCCATTTCATACGCGGCCAACAAGGCGTTTAAGACCAACATTAATAGAATAATAACGATACTCATGTAAGGCAAAGTATAGCAAATCGCCCAGTAGTGTTTCAAAAGCTAAAAGCTTTAGAGCGCCTTTCAGGCAAACAAAAAACGCCGGACAATTTGTCCGGCGTTTGCGTTAGGACGCTGTTAAAAAGCTTCTCTTTTTAAAAGCGGTTTTATGTAGCGAAGCATTCTTTGCGCTTGCGGCATGCCTGTGTGCAGCGTGCGGTAGGCCTGCCGTATGGCCCCCAAAACGGCATGGTCCGGCAGTTGATGTATGCCTGTTTTAAACGGCAGAAAATACAAGTCCATCTCCACGGACGGTTTGGTGGGTTGAGGGCAAAAGTAAAGCACATTAAGCGCAAAAGCCCCTTTGCGGGTATAAAAGGCGATGCGGCGTTGGGAATTTTGATCTTTTTTTGAGGGCTTTTCCAACTCTAAAAAACAGCCTTTAAAGCCGGGGTATTTTTCTTTTAGCAGGCGCAGCATTTGCCCGCCCAGTCCCCGGTTGTGATAGGGGCGCAGTACGGCTATATATTCCAGCCATGCCACCCTGTTTTGGGTGTCAAGCCAAACAAGCATGTACCCTACGGTGCAGATTGTGTTTGCGGTATGTTTTTTCACCAGCCAGATATGATATTGCGTCTGACGGCGAAGCGTAAGGAATGTTTCTTTGGCCTTTATTTCCATGTACGGGAATTGCTTTTGCATATCTTCATACACGGCGCAGAAATTGGCTTGATTTGCTTTAGATAAATACATAATACACCTCCTGAGCAAGCCAGCTCTCTTTGTCGCGAAATTGTCAAAGAACGGTAAATAAAGGTTTTACGGTTCGGTGGGTTGTTAAGGGGAAAGTTAGCTCCCCTAACAATATTATAGCAGAGGTTTATTTAAAAAGCAAAATAGGCCCCGCCTTGTGCGGCGGGGCCTATAAATAGTGCCTATGACTTGTGTGTTAATGCCAAAACGTAATAATGCGGGCGGCTTCTTTGCCGTCTGAGCGGCGGGTGAGCACATGGTGATAAATACTGTCTGTTTCTTGGTAAGAGCGGGCGTCCACCGTTTCGCCTGCGCGGCATTCGTTTTTAAAGTTTATCAGCAGTTTTTGCAGCTGTTTGTCTTGCGGGCCCGTATCCAGCGCCCAAGCGGCATAGTGCACATTGTTGACGTGGCCGTTTAAGTCCAAATCTTCGGTGCGCACGGTAAAGGTTTTTTGGGCATACACGGGGGCATTCTCCGGCAGGGCGCGTTTAAAATTTTCTTCCTGCGTTACATACACCGGTTCTTTGGGGTTTAAAGCAAGCAGCTGCGGCGGGTTTTTGGTAATGCGCCGTTTGTGCGTGTCCATCAAAATCCACCAGCTGGCGCCGCGAGCCAGCACCGTGCCGTCCTGGGTGGTAATTTCAAACTCTCTGCGGCTTAGAATTTTGTCGGAAAAGGCATGCCAGGTGCGCACAAAAACGGTTTGTTTGGGTGCGTGCGGGGTGACCACTTCCAGCTGCATATGGGTCAGTATCCAGGCCAGGTTTTGCTTTTGCAGTTCTTCCCAGCCAAAGGCTATTTGCGCCGCGTCTAAAGCGGCTGTTTCTTCAAAATAGCGCAAAAGTGAGATGACGCTGATGTGTGCCTGTACGTCTAATTCATCGTAACGAACTTCAAACGGTTTTTTAAGCATATTTTCCCCCTTGTTTTATGATAGCAAACTGAGGGGCCGGAAAGGGGTTTTGTATAATAGAAAAGGGGATTTATGAAGAAAAAATTTATCATTTCCGGCATGAGTTGTGCCGCCTGTTCTGCCCGGGTGGAAAAAGCCGTGCGCGCTTTGCGCGGTATGCAAAAAGCAGATGTAAACCTGCTACAAAATACGCTTACGGCAGAGTTTGACGAACATATTTTAAGCACGGCTGATATTATATCCGCCGTGGAACGCGCAGGCTATGGCGCACAAACAGATGAGCCCGCCGCCCCGCAAGCCGCCCCGCAAAACAAAGTGGCTGATGAAGCCGAACACGCTTTGCGCTTTCGGTTTTGGGCGTCGCTTGGTTTTTTGCTGCCGCTTTTTTATGTGTCCATGGGGCACATGGCCGGCCTGCCTTTGCCCAAAGCATTGGCGCATAACCCGGGCGCTTTTGCGCTGACGCAGCTGCTGCTGGTCATTCCTATTCTTTTTATTAACCGCGAAATTTTTGCCAACGGGTTTAAAACCCTTTTGCACGGCGCACCCAATATGAACAGCCTGATTGCCGTGGGGTCCGGCGCGGCGTTTTCGTCGGGGTTGTGGACGTTGTATCGTGTGCTGTTTTTAATGGGCCAAGCGGACGGCTGGGCCGGTGCGGTGCAAGCGTTGCAAGGGCTTTATTTTGAGTCCGCCGGCATGATTTTAACGCTCATCACGCTGGGCAAATATTTGGAAAGCCGCGCCAAACGCAAAACGTCCGGCGCCATTGAACAACTGCTTAAACTCACCCCGCAAAAAGCTTTGCGGGTGGAAAACGAAACCGAAAAAGAAATAGACGCCGCCGACATAAAGACAGGCGATATTTTGGCGGTTAAGGCGGGCATGTCCGTGCCGGCAGACGGCGTGATTGTCAGCGGGCGCGGCGCCTTGGACGAAGCCGCTTTAACGGGCGAAAGTCTGCCGGTGGACAAAGAAACCGGCGCCCAGGTGCGCGCGGGCACCATAAACCGTGCGGGCTACTTTCGCTTTCAGGTAACGCAAACCGGGCAAAAAACACTGCTTAGTCAAATTATCCGCTTGGTGGAAGAAGCTTCCGCCTCCAAAGCCCCCATCGGGCGCTTGGCAGACAAAGTAAGCGGTGTGTTTGTGCCGGTGGTCATCGGCCTGGCCGTGCTGACGGCGGCGGTGTGGCTTTTGTGCGGCTTTGGCTGGGGCTGGGCTTTGGGCTGTGCCGTGGCGGTGCTGGTTATTTCCTGCCCGTGTGCTTTGGGGCTTGCCACGCCCACGGCCATTATGGTGGGCACCGGAACCGGGGCCCGAAACGGCATTTTGTTTAAATCGGCCGAAACGCTGGAAACCGCCCGCCTGGCAGACACCGTAGTTTTTGATAAAACCGGCACACTCACCCAAGGCCAGCCTGAAGTGACCGATGTGCTGTTGGCAGACGGCGTTAACGAAAAAGATTTTTGGTCGCTGGCCGTGTGGGCGGAAAGCCCTTCCGAACATCCGCTTTCGCGCGCCGTATTGCGCGCGCCGCAGGCACAGCCCGTGCCCCCGCAGACGGCGGAACAGTTTGAAACGTTGCCCGGTGCCGGCATTTGTACGCGCGTAAACGGGCGGCAGGTGGTGGCGGGCAATGCCGCGTTAATGCAAAGCCGCGGCGTGGCCGTGGCCGAGCGTTTTGAAAAGCAGGCCCAAGCCTGGGCGGAGCAAGGCAAAACGGTGCTGTATTTTGCTTTTGACGGGCAGCTGGCCGGCCTTTTGGCTCTGGCCGACAAACTCAAGCCCTCGGCCGCTGCTGCCATTGAACAATTAAAACAACTGAAACTGGACGCTGTCCTTTTAACCGGCGACAATGAGCGCACCGCCCGTGCGGTGGGTGCTCAACTGGGGCTGACGCACATTATTGCGGGCGTTTTGCCGCAGGATAAAGAGGCCGAAATCCGCCGTTTGCAAAGCCAAGGCAAAAAAGTGATTATGGTGGGCGACGGCATTAACGACGCCCCCGCCCTGGCCCGGGCAGATGTGGGCATGGCCGTGGGCGCCGGCACCGATGTGGCGCTGGAAACGGCTGACGTGGTGCTTGTTAAAAACGATTTGACGGGCGTGCCCGCGGCGGTGCGCCTTTCCCGCGCGGTGATTAAAAACATAAAAGAAAACTTGTTTTGGGCTTTCTTTTATAACGTGTGCGGCATACCGCTGGCGGCAGGGGTGTTTTATCATTGGCTGGGCTGGCGGTTAAACCCCATGTTTGCCGCGGCGTGCATGAGCTTAAGTTCCGTGTTTGTGGTCAGCAATGCCCTGCGCCTGCGCCGCTATAAACCGTTTGGCAAACGCATGCAAACGGCTTGTTCCCCTTGTGCGGGGGAATGCCCGTTAGCAACAGATTTGGAGGAACCTATGAGCAAAATTATTCATATAGAAGGAATGATGTGCATGCATTGCGCCGGCCGCGTGGAAGCGGCGCTGAGTGCCCTGCCGGGGGTAAAAGCCAAGGTGGACCTGGCTGCCAAAACGGCCGAAGTAACCGGCCCGGCCGAAGACGCCGCCTTAAAAGACGCGGTGGAAAAAGCCGGCTATAAAGTGACCCGTATTGAAAATAAATAAAAAAGACAGACCTAAAAACGGGCGCTTTTAAGCGCTCGTTTTTTGTTGTGTGTTTACATGAAGGTATAAAGATATACAGCGGTTTTGTTTTGGCAGAATTGCTAAAATAAACAAAGTATTTTGGTGACGCAGTGTATGTAAAAATTTTCTATAAACCACTGCGTGAGGCATGAGAGAAAGCATGTTTGATGTATTAATTGTCGGCTTGGGGCCGGCGGGCAGCACCTTGGCGCGGCTGTTAAACGGCCAAAAAGTGCTGTGCCTGGATAAAAAAACGTTTCAGCAAGGCGGCTTTGCCAAGCCGTGCGGCGGTCTGCTGGCACCTGACGCGCAAAAAGCGTTGGCGCGGTTTGATTTAACGCTGCCCAAATCGGTGCTGGTGGACCCGCAGCTTTTTGCCGTGCGCACGTTGGATTTGGCCACGGGGCTGACGCGGCATTATCAGCGCTTTTACATCAACATGGACCGCCAAAAATTTGACCGCTGGCTGCAAACGCTTATCCCTGCCGGCGTGCAGGTGGAAAACGGCGCCCAGGTGACGCACCTGGCCCGCCGCGAAGACGGTTTTTTTGACGTAACCTACCGCCAAAACGGACAGGAAAAAACGGCAACGGCCAAACGAATCGTGGGGGCGGACGGGGCGGACTCTTTGGTGCGGCGTACGTTTTTTGCCCGTCACAAAGTGCGCAGTTATGTGGCCGTGCAGCAGTGGTTTAAAGAAACGCACAAAAGCCCGTTTTATTCCTGCATTTTTGACCCGCAGGAAACGGACTGTTATTCCTGGTCCGTATCCAAAGACGGCTATTTTATTTTTGGAGGGGCTTATCCCGCCGCCCAATGCCGCGCCCGGTTTGAACGCCAAAAACAAAAATTGGCCAAATGCGGCTTTCAGTTCGGCCCCGCGCTTAAAACGGAAGCCTGCCGCGTGCTGCGCCCGTCCGGCTGGAAAGAATTTTGCCTGGGGGAAAAAGGCGTATTTTTGATAGGGGAAGCGGCGGGGTTTATCAGCCCCAGCAGTTTGGAAGGCATATCCAGCGCACTGATAAGCGCGCAAAAACTGGCAGCTGTGCTGGAGCCAAACCCCAGCCCGCGCGAGCACCGCAGGTATGCCCGGGCCACGCTGGCGCTGCGGCTTAAATTGTGGGGCAAACTGTTTAAATGTCCGTTTATGTATCAGCCGTTTTTGCGCAAACTGGTTATGCAAAGCGGCCTGGCCAGCATTTCCATCATAAGCTGATAAAAAACCCCGGGTTAGCCCCGGGGTTTTTGTTTAGTCGTTTAAGAAGCTTTTGCCTGTAAGCAATTTTGGCAGGCCCAAGTATTCGGCGGCGGTGGCGCCCAAGTCCGCATATGTGGTGCGTGCACCCACACAGCCCGGTTTTACGTGTTTGCCAAACAGCAGCACGGGCACGTGTTCGCGGGTGTGGTCGGTTCCTTTATAGGTGGGGTCGCAGCCGTGGTCGGCCGTGACAAAGACAATATCATTGTCTTTTAAAATGGCGGCCAGTTCCGGCAGGCGGCTGTCAAAATAGTCCGGCCCTTGCGCATAGCCTTCCACGTTGCGGCGGTGGCCCCAGGTCATGTCAAAATCCACAAAGTTGGTAAAAATAATGCTGTTGTCGGGGGCGTTTTTAACTTCTTGCAATGTCACGTTCCACAGCTCTTCCAAGCCGGACGCTTTTACCGCGCGCGTAATGCCGCAATGGGCGTAAATATCGGCAATTTTGCCGACGGAGATAACGTTTCCGCCCGCATTTTTCATTACGTCCAGCAAGGTTTCGTGCGGCGGCTTGACGGAATAGTCATGGCGGTTTTTGGTGCGTTTAAATTCGCCTTTTTTCTCGCCTTCAAACGGACGCGCGATAACGCGGGCAATATTGTAGGGCTTTAAATGTTTAAAGGCAATTTCGCACACGTGGTAGAGCCGCTCCAACCCAAAGTGTTTTTCATGCGCGGCAATTTGAAACACGCTGTCGGCCGAGGTGTAGCAAATGGGTTTGCCGGTTTTGATGTGCTCTTCACCCAGTTCTTCTATAATCACGGTGCCGGAAGCGGCCTTGTTGCCCAAAATGCCGGGCAAGCCTGCTTCTGCGCAAATTCGGTCTATCAGTTCTTTTGGAAAGGACGGATAATCGTGCGGAAAGTAGCCCCAGTCAAACGTTACGGGCACGCCGGCCATTTCCCAATGACCGGAAGAAGTGTCTTTGCCTTTGCTTACTTCTTTCATATAACCGTATTTGGAAGGCAAAAGCACCTGGGCGGCAGGTTGTTCCCCGGCGGGCACGGCCTTGCCGGTGGAAGCTTGGGCTGCTTTAAACAGCCCCAGCTGTGCCAGGTTGGGCAGTTTAATGCCGCCGCGTGCGGCTGCAATGTGGCCCAGGGTATCGGCGCCTTCGTCGCCAAATTTGGCGGCGTCCTCGGCCCCTCCTACGCCAAAAGAGTCCATCATTAAGATAATTACGCGTCCTTTTTCTTGCATGGTTAGCGCTCCTAACCGCCGGGCCTTTGGGCCTGCCGGTTTGATGTCTTTTATCTACTCTAGCAAATTAAACCGTCAAAGTGCGTACGAAAGGGCCAAAAATCTGTATAATGGACATAGATGTATTTATAACGCGGAGGGTGTATGAAAAAACTTTTGGTGTTGTGCGCCGCCCTGTTTGTGGCCTGTGCCAGTGCGTGGGCCGGCAGCAACAATAATATCATTTATAACGTTTCGGAAAGAATTTACAACGATGATATCATCGGCGATAATGAAGACAGAGAAGACGAAGGGTTAACCGATACAAATGCCAACGTGGTAACCGTGCGCAATGGTACGTTTAACGGCAATATCATCACGGGGCAAAGCCAATACGGCAATGCCACACAAAATGAATTGCGCGTGGAAGGCGGAACGGTAAACTCCAGCAATTTGAAGGCGGGCGTTTCCCAAAAGTTAAACGCAACGGACAATATTGTCACCCTGCGCAACGTAACCGTGCAGGCTAACGTGGTGGCCGGCGAAGCCGCCGTAGACGCTACCAATAACACCGTAACGCTGGATAACAGCACAGTAAATTACAACAGCCAAACCAAAAACCAAGTGGTGGCCGGCAAAGGCTATTCCGGCGAAGTGACCGACAACATACTTAACGTTAATAACGCTTCCACATTGGGCACCACGGCTGCCGCGGGCTACAGCGACGGCACCGGTGAAGTTTTCTACAACACCGTCAACGTCAACGGCGCCAGCAATATTACCGATGCTTCCGGCACCGGTGCGGTGTATGGCGGTTATTCCAAAGAAGGGGACGTTTACAATAACCAAGTCAATTTGCAAAATGCCGGCACCGTAGAGGCAGACTTGTACGGCGGATACTCCAACTCTTCCGTTGCCGAACGCAACCTGGTGCTGGTGCAAAGCGGCACCATCAGCGGTGATGTGTACGGCGGGTATACCGAAGCAGGCTCCCAAGCCTATGAAAATGAAGTGCGCCTTACCGGCGGGCAGGCTTCCGGCACGGTGGCCGGCGGCTGGGCCAACGGCAGCAATAATGCAGAAGGTAACAAGGTGACGGTAGCTTCCGGCGCATCTTTGGGCGGCAGTGCCATGGTGTACGGCGGTTATGCGGCTCAAGGCGAAGCCTTAAAAAACCAAGTGTCTATCAACTCTTTGGCTACGGGCGCGCAGGCCTATGGCGGTTATTCTGACCAAGGTGCAGCCACCAATAACGTTTTGAATATTTCGGGCGCGCAACAAGGCGGAACCGTTTTGGCAGGCGGCTACTCCAACGGGGGTGAGGCCACGGGCAACAGCCTGAGCATTGCCAATGCGTCCTTTAGCGGCAGCGGGGCCATGTATGGCGGGTATGGTGCTTCGGCCAGCGGCAATACGTTTAGCGTGGCTAACTCTAACTTAGGCGGTTCTTTTTATGGCGGGTATGCTTTGACGGGTGCCGTTTCGGGCAACACGTTTACGGCTTCCAACAGCACTTTAACCGGCAGTGTGTACGGCGGTTATGGTGCAGAAGGGGAAGCTTCCGGCAATACTGTTGAGTTAAACAACGTCACCATCACCGGCGACGTGTACGGCGGTTATACCACCTCTTCTTCTACGGAAACGGCCACCAGCAACAACACGGTGGTGCTTTCGGGCAATACGGTGGTAAACGGGGAGTTTTACGGCGGCAACGGCACCGTGGCAGAAGGCAACAGCTTGCTGCTGCGCAACTATACCGGCACCGTGAATGCCGTCAACGGTTTTGACAATGTGACGATTTACGGTTTAAACAGCAGCGTAACTTTTAACGAAGATGTAGACAATATTAATGTGGTGCTTTACGGCAAACCTTCCGAAAATACGCAAACGCTGGCGTATACACCGGGCAATTCGTCTTTGACGCTCAACAGAGATACGTTGGGTGCTTATGCCTATACCCTTGAAAGCAACAGCCAAAGCGGCCAAACCGCATGGACGGTGAAAGGACAATATAAAAACGAACTGGCCAAACCCTATGCCCAAGCCCAATTGGCCACGTTGACCATGGTCACCCTGGGCGATGAAATGTTGGGCAATGCCTTTGACGAAGCCGTGAAGCTTAAAACCGATAACGACACGTTTGCCGGCGTTCAATATTACGATAACTCCTATGAAACCGGCAGCGGCTTTGATATGCAAAGCTTTGCTGTGCAGGGCGGGCGTTGGTTTAAAACCGGGGAAAATGTGCTGGGTGTGTTTGGGCAATATGCCCACGGGCATTATTCCACGGATCCGACGGACGCCACCGGCGACGGTGACAGCTTTGCTTTGGGCGGTTTTGCTTTGCTGCCCTATAGCGACGAAGGCCGCTTTGAATTGGTGGCCCGGGTGGGTTACCAAAAGACGGATTTTTCTTCCGACGCTTTGTCTTCCGACTTGGACCAGGACAGCTTCTTCGGCGGGTTGACGGCCGGGCTGGTGCAGAATATTTCCGCCTTGCAGCTTTACGGCAAACTTAACTGGCTGTATTTGGCCGGCGATGACGTGACCGATAACCTGGGCCAGGACATTAAATTTAAAAATACCCAAAGTTTAACGGGCCGCTTTGGTGCGCGCTTGAACTTGGGCACGTTGGCCAACCGCTATAAACCCTATGTGGGCGTAAACGGCATTTATGAGTTTGACGCCGACAGCAACGTAACGGTGGACGGCCACCGCGTAAACGATGTGGACTTGGGCGGTTTAACCGGCCAGGCGGAAATTGGCGTAAGCTATGAAAACAACGAAACGCTGATGCCGCTTAAATCCAGCCTGTCGGTGTTTGGCTTAACGGGACAGGCGGAAGGTTGGGGCGCCAATGTGCGTTTAGCATTCTCTTTCTAAACGCTTGGTTTTATAAAAAACCCCGGTTTAAGCCGGGGCTTTTTTGCTTTAAGAAATAACATAAAATAAGTCGGGTTTTGTCTTTTCCGGCAAGTGTATTTCATGCTAAACTATATATAGAAAGCAAGGGGGAAAATATGAATAAAGCCTACGAAACCATGAGAGCCTTTTGGCTGGACGTAAACAATTTGCAACATAAAAAAGAAGTGCCTTTGTTGGGCGAACAAAAAATTTGCGTGGCCGGGGTAGAAATGGCCGCGGTGGACACGCAGGGCAAAATTAAAAATTTAATGATTGCCGCTTCTTCTTTGGGCAATGCCAGCGTTTATTTTGAAAATAACAGCGCCAGCGGTTTGGGCGGGTTTACCGGCGGCGCCGCCAGCGGCCCCGTGCGGGAAAAGGCCTTGCGCCTTATGCAAGCGGCGGCCGGCGCGGCAGGGCGCTTGCAGGAGGCTTCTTCTTTAACCCCGCAAGCCAATCCGGAAAACGTAACGCTTTTTGCCCTTTCCGGCGACGGCAAATTGTTCGTGCAAGAGCTAAAAGAAGCCGACGCACGTAACCCCGAAAATCCGTTTTACCCGTTTTTTGCCTATACTCAACAGCTGTTGGGTGCTTTTCGCGCTGAGCAGGAAAAAGCAGAAGCCGCCCAAACAGCCGCTGAGCAGCCTCAAAAACAGGAGCAGTCGGCCCCGCAGCCCGCAGCCCCAAAAGAGCCGGAAAAGCCGGATACGACGGGAAAATAATTTATGTATAAAACAACCGGGTTTAAAAGAGCATTTGTGCTTATTTTGGCCGCAGCCACCGTGGTGGCGGCCGGCTCGGTGCTGTACTGGAAGCAAGTCTCCCAGCGGCTTTCGCAGGACGCGCGCATGGCTATCGTCAGCGTCAGCTGCGAACTGGGGGAAAACTTCAGCCAGCTGCTGGGGACGGAATTTCAGGTGCTTTCTTCTGTGGGCGTGTCCTTAGCGCGCCCAGGGGCCTTGGCAGATACCAAAGCGCTCGTTACGTATTTGGACCAGCAAAATAAACAAAATGTTTTTACGCTGACAGGCTATCAAAATGCACAGGGCAAGGCCGTGTTTTCAAACGGCAAAGTGTTGCCGGATTTTATTTCGCCCGAAAATGTGGACTATGCTTATGAACACGGGCATTATATTTCCGGCCGGCGCAAAGGCCCTTTTAGCGGGCAGGATATTTTAGTCTTTGCCGTACCTATGCCCGCACCGGAAGGGGAAAAAGCCGGCGTGGTGTTTGCCACGCAAACCTTGGACTATTATTCAGCCACGCTGGCGGCCAATTTGCTGCATGGGGAAGGCTCTTCGTTTATCATAGACAAAGACGGCAATATTATTATTGCCTATCCGAGAGCGGTTTTTGACAATTTGCAAAAGGTGGCAGAAGTGTCTGTGTTTGACAGGGGACGCTCTTTTTTGCGCATGCAGCAGGAAATTGCCCGCCGCGAAAGAGGCTGGACGGGATATACGTTGAAAGGGGAACACCGCTTTGCCTCTTTTTATCCGCTTAAATATAACGAATGGTATGCATTGTCGGTGTTGCCCACGCGCTCGGTGGCGGACCGCGCACAGACGCTGATGTTGATGTCTTTGGTGTTGTGTCTGTCCATTATTATTGTGCTGGGCATATTGCTTTTGTTCATTTTGCGCATGCAAAGACAAAGCAGCAAGGCCTTATACCGCATGGGTTTTGTGGACCCGCTGACGGGGACGGACAATTTAAACGCTTTTCGCTTTAAATTCCCGCGCGCGGCGGCCGCCTTTAAAGAAAAAGGTATTCCCTATGCTTTGGTGCTGGTCAACATCAACCGTTTTAAAGCCGTGAACGATATTTACGGCTTTGAGCAAGGTGACCAGGTGCTTAAACAGGTGTCTGCCGCGTTGCAGGCAGAAACACAAGAAGGGGAGCTGTGCTGCCGCTCGGGTGCGGACACGTTTTTGCTTTTGCTGGCTTGCCCGGACCGCACCGAACTGGGGCGGCGCGTGGACGCACTTGCGTTGCGTGCGGGGCGTTATTGCCAGACGGACGGGCAATGCCTGCCGCTGTCTTTAACGTGCGGCATTTATTTGGTGGACGAAGACGTGCCTTTTTATATTATGATGGACCGTGCCAATTTGGCCTGGGCGTCTGCCAAACAACATGCCGGACAAATTTGTGCTTTTTATGACGAAGAATTCCGCCGTCAAATTGTGATTGAAAAACGCATAGAAAGCACCATGGACCAAGCGTTAAACAACGGCGAATTTAAAATTTATTTGCAGCCGAAATGTGATTTTAAAACCGGCCAAACCCTCAGCGCAGAAGCGCTGGTGCGCTGGCAACAGCCCGAGCACGGCATGATCCCGCCGGACCAGTTTATCCCCGTGTTTGAAAAGAACGGCTTTGTGCTTAAGCTGGATATGTTTATGCTGCGCGAAACGCTGGCTTTGCTTAAACGCTGGAAAGAAGAAAACAAAGCCTTGGTTCCCATAGGGGTTAACTTTTCGCGCCTGCATTTGGAAGACCCCCGCTTTATAGAGGTGCTGGCCCAAACGGCCGACGAATACGGCGTGGAGCACCGCTGGCTGGAGGTGGAACTGACCGAAAGCGTGGTGTTTGGCAATGTTGACCTGATGAAACAAGTGATAGACGGCCTGCACGAAAAGGGCTTTTCGGTGGCGATGGACGATTTCGGGGCAGGGTATTCTTCCTTAAACGTGCTTAAAAATTTGGACTTTGACTGCATTAAGCTGGATAAAGAGTTTCTGGCCCGCGGGGAAGGCAACCCGCGCATGCGGCAGATTATTTCCGGCTTGGTGCGCATGATAAAAAGCCTGGGCAGCCACATTGTGGCCGAAGGTGTGGAAACCAAAGAACAGGCCGAGTTTTTAAGCGGCATCGGGTGCGATCTGGCCCAAGGGTATTTATTCTCCCGCCCGCTGCCGCCGCAGGAGTTTGAAACACGCCTTGCAGAGGCCGCCCCTGATAAAGAAAAATAATGATGTTGGAAGGGAAAAAACTAAAATTGATATAATTTATATATAAAGCCGGGTGCGGTTTTCGCCCCGGCTATTTTTATGTTACTGAGGAAATATATGCAAAAGTACATTCGCGGTGTTATTTTGTGTGTGGCCGTGGCGTGGGCGGCGTTTTTGTTTGCCGAGTCGCCTTTGTTTAAACGTTTTAGCTTAAGCCCTGTTATTTTGGCCATTTTGCTGGGCATGCTGATAAAAAACTTTTTGGGTGTGCGGCGCGTCCTGCGCGACGGGGTGAAATTGTGCTCCAAAAAAGTACTGCGTCTGGCCATTATTTTGTTGGGATTTAAACTAAGCTTGGCTGAAGTAAGCACCCTGGGCCTGCGGGCTACGCTGCTGATTGTGCTTGTCAGCACGGCAACGTTGTTGCTGTCCGTATGGCTGGGCAAAAAAATGGGCATTGCCAAACATTTGTCTTTGCTTATTGGGGCGGGCAGTTCCATTTGCGGCGCTTCGGCCGTCATTGCCGTAGATGCCGTAAGCAAAGACCCCAAAGAAGAAGACGTAGCCTTTGCCGTGGGGGTTGTTACGGTATTTGGAACCTTGTTTATGTTGGCCTATCCGCTGCTGGATAAACTGTTTCATATGACGGATTTGTTTTACGGCATGTGGACGGGCCTTTCCGTGCATGAGGTGGCCCAAGTGGTGGCGGCGGGGTTTGCCGTGTCTGAAGAAGCGGGGGAAGTGGCCACGGTGGTTAAACTCACCCGCGTTTTGTTTATTATTCCGGTTACCCTGTGGCTTACTTTTGCCGCCGCGCGCGGCCAGGGGGGCAAAATGAGCCTTAAAAACATAACGGTCCCTTGGTTTGTGATTCTATTTTTTGGCGTGGTGGTGTTAAACTCCGTAAATATTTTGGGCGAAACGGCCGCTGCCAAAATGGTGGAGCTGGACAACTTTTTGATGACGGTAGCCATGGCGGCTTTGGGCCTGGAAACCAGCTTTTCTTCCATGCGCAAGGTGGGGGTGAAACCCTTATATTTGGGGGTGGTGTCCTCGCTGTTTATTTCGGTGGTAAGCGCAGGCCTGCTGTGGTGGATTTTATAAATAAAAACCCGCTTTTTAAAGCGGGTTTTTTATGAATGAAATTAGTACTTTTGTGCGTTTTGTTCCCTTTTAAGCGTACGCAAAAATTTTTTAAGGCGTTCCGTAGGCAAATTATATTTAGTCGCATCTTCCGTGCCATTTACAATATGGCGGCGGCCTTGGCAAAAACTGCCAAAAGAACGCTGCTTATTCTGCAGACGGTCCAATAAGGTAATCATGCCGTCTACTTCATCGCAGGATATAGGTTCGTAACCTTCTCTCATAAGCCCTTGCCCCGGCTGGAGGCTGGCAAACTGTCGGGGTCTGTCGGCTACATATTCGTCTGCTAGGCCAAAGGCATGGCCCAATTCATGCACCAAAATATCAAAAAACGTATGGCCGTCATATTCAAACAGACGGTTTAGACGCCAAAAATCTTGCTGTTGTTGGCGGGAATACTTGCCGGTTGCTATTTGTTCAAAAAGGCGGGGAGAATGATAAACCAGCTCTCGGTCTTTTTGCGCCCCCCCATTGGAAGCAACCTGTGCTAAAGAAGGGAAATATTCTCCCTTTTCAGGCGGCCGCAAGGAATTTGCATAACCGCCCGAAAGGCAGATAAACGGCGCGGTATTTTTATAGTTTAAAACAAAGAAAGAGTTTATGTTTCCGCTGAAAGCCGCGCAGTATTCGGGGGCGAAAATAAGGTTGATATCGGCCTTTTTGCCGGCTGTATTTACGTCTGGATAGGTCTTGACCAGCAGCGGGTGTTGGGTTAAATCGCAGGACGAAAGACGCTGCAAAGAGAGGGGCTTTTCTAAAATGGCCATAATATCCTGAAATTCTTTTTCCCGGCCGGCCTGGTGTATGCGCAGGGCAATGCCATGCGTCCATTCCCGCAGAGCGCTTTGCAGCATAAGCGCCAATTCATCTGCCGTGACGGAGTTTTTTTGTTTTTCTTCCGGTATGGAAATGCAGTAGGTAAGCGTGTCCTGCTCTATTATTTTTTGCGCTAAAAAACGTACCGCCGCCGGGGAGGAAACCTCCTCCAGGTGGCTGTAAGGCGCTGCTGCAAGGCAAGCATATATGCAAAGGGGAAATAAAATACAAAACAGGCGTTTCATTATTTTAAGTATACCCTTTGGCAAAAAAGAGCACAAGGGCTTTTAGACCTGCTTCGTTGGCAGGCCTTGTCGGAAAAATCCCCGCTGTAAAAACAGCGGGGATATGTTTAGAAGGTGATTTCCTGCACTTCTTGTTGGTTTACGTCCAGCGGTAAGGCCTGATAGGCCACTTCAGCAAAGTTGATTTTGCTTAAGTCAATTTTGCGGATTTGGCTGTTGTACATAGTGCGGTAATAAAAAGTCGGGTTTGTCAGGTCCGTTACCGTGGTCCACTGGGTGGCACTGGGCAGGCCGCTGGTCTTTTCTCCGGGGGCAAATTCTATGCCGATGGGCAAATCGAAATTATTTAAGATATGAAATGCCTGCAGCATGCCGCTGTGTGCGTCGGCCGGGGTGGGCATGGTGTGCGTGTAGAAAAAGGCGCGCACAAAGCGGGCAGGCGGCGTAATATCGCCGGGGAGCCCCGTCATGCCGGCGCCCATGCCAAAGGCTTTCAGCTCCGTGGTGCCAAATTTTGTGGCCGTCACCGGCCCGGGCAGCATGTGCACATAATTGTTTAAATTGGTCACTTGCCACGGAAAGGACGGGGAATTGGTCAGCACACCCACTGTGTTTTCGTAGATGTGGCGCTCGCCATTATTTTCAATTTCCAGCACAATGCTGCGGCCGCTTGCGTCGGCAATGCGCCAATGCCCGGTGGGGGCACTTTGGCCTTTTTCGGGCGGATAAATGGGGACAATTTCTATTTTCTTTAACCCTTTGATTACTTCATCTACCGTGGCAAAGTTGGTCAGCATCCAGC